>CP115556.1:1500000-1768094 GCA_030168595.1 Methanomassiliicoccales archaeon LGM-DZ1
GGATCTACAAGCCGACCTCGTCCTGAGGCGGAAAAGGGGCCGTAAGGCCCCGATTCTTCCATGATACCATGTGGGGAATAAGCAGCGACAGTTATGATCCCGAGAGCGGAGGCTCCAAGCGCGACTTCGTGATCTCCAGGTACGGGCGTTACATCCGTTTCAAGTTCCTCTTCATGGCCGTCTGCGCGGTCGTGGCCGTCTTTGTGTCCCTGTATGCGCTGACCGTCGGCGGATACCACATAGAGTTCGCCGAGACCTATCGGATCCTGGCGGACCACATACGCGGGGACGTCTCGGACCCTACGAAGGACCTGATAGTCTGGGACACCAGGCTCCCGAGGGTCATCACGGGGATAGTGGTGGGGGTCGCCCTTGCATCGGCGGGCGCCGTCATGCAGAGCATCATGAAGAACCCGCTGGCCGACCCGTACACAACCGGCATCTCATCGGGCGCCTCCTTCGGCGCCACCCTGGCGATGACCATGGGCTTCACCGTCGCCGGCGGTTCCGCCGGGCTGATCGTCAACGCCTTCGTCTTCTCGCTCATACCGGCGGCCATAATCATCCTGGTGTCCGGGATGAAGGGCGCCACCCCGACGGTCATGATCCTGTCGGGGATCGCCGTCATGTACATCTTCAACGCGTTCACGACGCTGTTCATGCTCCTCGCAGACCCAGAGGACCTGGCGGCAGTGTACAGCTGGCAGGTAGGGTCGCTCGGAAGGTCCAGCTGGGACTACATCCCGGTGATGACGGCCGTGACCGCCGCCGGGGTGCTGGCGCTCCAGTTCCTGGCGGGCAAGATCAATGTCCTGACCACAGGAGACGACAACGCGAAGTCCCTGGGCATCGAGGCCGGGAAGCTGAGGATATTCTGCCTCATCGTGGTGTCGCTGGTCACGGCCAGCGTTGTCAGCTTCACAGGGATCATCGGCTTCGTCGGGCTGGTCTGCCCTCATGTCGTCAGGATCTTCCTCGGCTCCGACAACCGCTATCTGATACCTGCCTCAGCGCTGTTCGGCGTGGTCCTCGTGCTCGTTTCCGACGTGGTCGGCAGAACCCTGCTGTACCCCACCGTCCTGCAGGTTGGAGTGGTCACTGCCTTCATCGGCGGCCCGATGTTCCTGTATCTGATAATCAAAGCGAACAGGAGAGCCCTCTGATGGAGATCGATGTTGCCGATCTGGAATTCTCCTACGGCATGGGGAAGAAGGTCCTCGACGACATATCGTTCCGTCTCTCGGACGCCGGCCTGATCTGCATCATAGGTCCCAACGGCGTCGGGAAATCGACCCTCGTCCGCTGCATGAACAAGATCCTGAAACCGACCGGAGGCACGGTGACCGTCGACGGGCGCGACATCTCCGAAATCAGGCTCAGGGAACTGGCTCAGCATATGGGGTACGTCCCCACATCCTCCGAGGACGATTTCCCGATGACCGTCTTCGACACGATACTCCTGGGAAGGACGCCGAAGCAGGCGTTCGGCACTTCCAAAGAGGATTACGACAAGGTCTACGACGTCATGGAGATGCTTGGCATAGAGGACCTGGCCATGAGGCCGTTCAACGAGCTCTCGGCGGGCCAGCACCAGAAGGTGGCCATCGCCAGGGGGCTTGTCCAGGAACCGGAGGTGCTGATCCTCGACGAGCCCACTGCGAACCTGGATGTGAAGCACCAGGTCGTCGTGCTGAAGATGCTGAGGAGACTGGCGGCCGAGAAGAAGATGAAGGTCGTTATGATCGTCCACGACCTCAATATAAGTGCCAGATACGCGGATAGGATAATCCTGATGTCGCCTCCGGGCATCATCAGGCAGATCGGGACCGCAGAGGAGGTCCTGACCGAGGAGAACATGGCCGCCATCTACGGGGTCCGCACGAAGATCATCACCGTCGAAGGCAAACCCCATGTCATCGTGCTAGACGACCTGGAAGGAACGGACCGAGGCCATCCATGTTATGGAACATGATCGGGCCCCTGCTTTCATTCATTTCTCGGACGGCCGCTGATGTCCCGCTAGAACTTTTTCTCTCCGATCGGCAGCGGTCCTCCTCAGGTCCGCGGCCGTTCAAAACTCCGTGAAATCAATTCCGGCTTGCTTCCTATAACAATGGATTATATATCCAACTCTACCCATCCCCCTTCAGATGTACCGTCTCGCCGTCTACGGCAAAGGCGGGGTCGGCAAGTCTGCCGTCTCCTCCAACCTCTCCTATCTGCTGAGCCTCCGCGGCCACAAGGTCCTCCACATCGGCTGCGACCCGAAGCACGACTCCACCCGCCTCCTGACCGGGGGCGTCCCCCAGCGGACCTTCCTGGACTGCATGGTGGAGAAGGAAGGCAGCGCTGTGCAGGAAGGGGAGAACGGGATCTCATGCGTCGAATGCGGCGGCGCCGAGCCCGGCATCGGCTGCGCCGGGAAGGGCATGACCGCCATGTTCTCCTACATGGAGGACCACACACCCGAGGGCACCGACATCCGCATCTGCGACGTCCTCGGCGACGTTGTCTGCGGCGGGTTCAGCGTCCCCATGCGCCGGAACAACGTCGACGGCATACTCATCGTCGTATCGGAGGAGTTCATGGCCCTGTACGCCGCCAACAATATCCTGCGCGGGATCGCCAACCTCAACGGCACGCCCTGCGTTCTGGGCCTGATTCTCAACAGCCGCGACCCCCAGGACCGCGCCAGGGCCGAATCTTTCTCCGCGGCCTCCGGGGTGCCGATCATCGCCGAGATCTCCAGGAGCCCCCTGTTCTCAAGGGCGGAGGCCGCCGGGAGGGCGCTCTGCGCCCTGTTCCCGGACTCGGAGCCTGCCCGTCAGCTCAATGCCCTGGCCGATGCGGCCGAAAGGGCGATGGCCGGGGAGCTGAAGGGAGTGAAGGCCTCCCCCCTGTCGGACAGGGCCATGACCCAGATCGCCGCCGGGCAGCCGGTCACCGACACCTCCGGCGCGGGCACCCGAAAGACCTGCGGCTTCGACTCCTACGACAGCGAGCGCGGGATCTCCTACCGCGGGAGGTTCGTCATGCCCGCCTGCACTTCGCACGGGGCCTTCGAGCTGCTGTCGGGCATCGTGGACGCCGCCGTGGTCATGCACGGTCCCCGGAACTGCGCCTTCCTGGACGAGTACGCCTGGGAGAGGGAGACCTATTGGACCTCGTTCTCCAGGGGAGGGCCCAGGGCCTGCAACGTCTACAGCAGCGGGCTGGACGGGCTCTCGTCCTTCGCGGGGGACGCGGAGGCCCTGCGGAATGCTGTCATGAGGGCTTATGCCGACGGGTTCAGGTGGATCTTCGTCGTTCGCACCTGCGCCTCGGAGATCCTCGGCTCCGACCTCCAGAGCATCATAGAGGATATGCATCTGGAAGATGCGCACGTTATCGTCATTCCCTCCGACAGGAAGTTCCTGGGCTCCAAATGGGGGTGCTTCGGCGGGGCCGCGGGGGTCCTGGCGGATCTGGTCGACTGGGACAGAGAGCCTGTGCCGGGCACCGCCGCCATGCTCGGCATGGGCGGGAGCATGGCATCCACTGCCGAAGGGCGCGCGGAGCTGGACAGGGTGCTGGGCGCCTTCGGCCTCAGGAGGGCGGCGGGGTTCACCGACACCGCCCGCATGGAGGACATCCTGTCGGTATCGGAGGCGCAGTACCTGCTGCAGGTGGAGCCCCGCGGGCTCTACTCGAAGATCGCGGGCGCGGTGAAGGAGCACAGGACGGTCCGCACGGTGCCGTTCATGCACGGCATGAGGGGGCTGGAAGGATGGGTGAACGTCCTATCTGAGATGACCGGGAAGGCAGGCGAAGGGGAGGCGTTCCTGGCGGCCGAGAGGAAGCGCTATGAAGAAGGGCTCTCCCGCCTCCGGCCGAAGGCCGCCGGGAAGAGGGCCCTGATCTACTCCAGGTCGGACTTCGACCTCGACTGGCACATCGATGTCCTGCAGGACCTGGGCATGGAGGTGGCGGAGGTCGCCCACTGGCCGGCGAACTTCGTCGACCGCGGGGAGCCTCCGTCGGAGCACCCGGAGATCCCCCGGGCCGAGGAGGTCCCGCTGTGCGCCCTCCGGGAGGAGGCAGAGAAGGTTTACGCGGACCTGATCGTCTCCGGTGATATGCGCGCCGGGAGGGCCGGCCTCCCGTGGACCGGCCTCGGCGAGAGGTATTACGGCACGGTTGGCGCCCTCGACTGGGCCGGGAGGATCGTGCGCTCCCTGCATCTCCCGCCGGAGGCGGTCGCGTACCGTTCGGACGGTCATGCCGGGTGCGGCGCCGGGAACGGTCCCGGGGGGTGCTGCGGATGAAGGTCCGGCCCGACGGCCTCATCGGGGCCGTCCTGGCCGCCGAAGGGTGCGGCCTGAAGGCGATGATAAACGGGCCCGGGGGCTGCCGCTCCCGCGCCCTGAACCTCTGGCGGGAGCTCTCCGAGGAGTATCTCGGCGAGGATCCCGGCAGCTGCCGCACCGAGTTCCTCTCCAGGCAGTCCGCCCTCCCCTGCACCTACCTCAACAGCGACGACATGGTCCTCGGCTCGGGAGAGAAGATCTCCGAGGGCCTGCGCTCGGTCCTGGCGGCCTCCCCGGGGGACATCATGCTCATCGACACCCTCGCCTCGGGCCTGCAAGCGGCGGACGAGATGAAGTCCATCCGCGACGCCGGCGCGGAAGGGAAGGTGCTCCTGGCCCCGCCGGAGCTTTCGTCGATGTCCGCGGCGGAAGGGTACGATGCCTCCGCTGCCCTCATCGCCGAGAGGTACGCAGGGGACGGAGGGGAGGGCCGGAGGCCCTCCCTGACCGTCCTCGGCTACACCATGGCGGACAGCAGCTGGCACTTCGGCATGCAGAACCTGCGGGAGCTCCTCTCATCGATGGGGATCGGCGAGGTGCATTTCATCGGCTGCCGTTCCTCCGCGGGAGAGGTCCCGGAATCCTTCCGGTCCTCCGCCGCCGTCGAGGTCCATCCGGAGAACAGTACTCTTACCGCGGAAGTGTACAGGAAGAGGGGGATCCCCGCCGTTGTCCCGAAGGCCGGTTCTCCGATAGGCTTCGATTCGGTGCGCTCCTTCCTCGAAGACGTCTCGGATGCGACCGGGACCTCCCCTGATGCGGCCTTCAAGAAAGTTCAGGAAGAGGAGGACCGCTGCCTGCGGGTCCTCCGCAACTGCGACAAGGACGCCCGCGCCTTCCGCGGGCAGTGCTGCGCCCTGTCCGGGATGCCCTCGGACACGCTCCCGCTCATGAGGTTCCTGCGGGACTGGTTCGGCCTGGTCCCCTGCTCGGTGAGGAAGCAGTACTGCGGCCCGTCCGTCTACGACGGGGAGGTCTCCGCGTTCCTGAAGGAGTGCGGGGCGGAGGAGGCCGCCGATGCCCGGCCCGACCCGTTCGCCACCGCCGTCTTCATGTCAGACGGCTACGAGGCGGAGGAGTACAGGCGGGAGCACTCCAGGTGCTCCTGCATGGGGATCTCCGCGCCGTATGCGCGCAAGGCGGAGTTCAGGGACTCCAGCCTGGTGGGGCTGGGAGGATGCAGGTACCTCCTCGACGGGATCATCAACGGCAGGGGAGAGTTCAGCTGCGGGCAGCCGACGATGGCGGACTTCAGGTGATCCTGCGGGATGACAGCGACCTCGCCGCCTCCAGCATGCACCCGACGGCGTCTGCGTCGGTAAGCGAGTACACAGAGGAACGCCCCGCTCTCTCAGCTCTCACGATGCCTCCTTCTTTCATGATCCTCAGATCATAGGAAACGAGGTTCTGAGGGAGGCCTGTCACTTCCTGGATCTCCTTCACGCTCATCGGCGACGCGCTCAGCAGGGCGGCGATGCGGATCCTGTCCTCCGTTGCCAAAGCGGACACGGCTGACTTGGCGCCTGTCATGCCGCTCTCGAAAGCAGGGTGTCTGTCCAGAACCTCATTCTGTCTGCAGCTGAACGGGGTGCGGGCGCAGACCGCATATGTCATCGGAACAGACATCTTGCCGAGCCGGGAAAGATAGGTGAAATGCTCGGAGTCTGTGCTCTCGATCTTTATCTCCTTGATTCCCAGTTCCATGAGGAACCAAGTCTCCCAGCTCGGCCGCCTTATCCGGTTGACATAGAGATTGCGGCATATGCCCCTGAGCCGCTGATAGTCGATGTTCCCGATGTCGGGGCGGATCTCGAGCTCCTCTTTGGAGTACTTAGTTCTCATGTAGTCGCTCCTCTGCCTGTACTCTTCGAGGGTCGTATCGAAGAAGTAGTTCCCGTCGGCTATGAAGAGGAATCCTCCCGGTCTCAGGAGACGCACCCATTCGCTGACTGCCTTTCCCGGGTCGCAGATCGTGAAAAGCGTGTCGTTGGCGACCACAGCATCGAAAGAGCAGCTTTCGAGACCGGGATTCTCAGCGTTCCCCAGAACGAAATCTATGTCGGCCCCGTAGTAATCCGCGTTCCACCTGGCCTGTTCCAGCATTTTAGGGCTTATATCCATCGATGTGACGTCGTGGCCCATGGCGGACAGGGTTATCGATGAGTAGCCGGCACCGGAGCCCATGTCTGCTATCTTCAGGCATCTCCCTGTTCCGACCATCCTGCTGAACATCTTCTCAAGGCAGTCGGATGTTTTAAGGTACATGCGGGTGGAGAGACCGTATCCGCGAGCGTTATCCTCCCAGAAGCCCGTCACTTCCTTCTGCACTTCCGCATCAGATATGCGGCCGATCACCTGCTCCTTGGTAAGATCGCTCATTCGGCCGGTTTCACTCCGTCAACCCGTTAATAAGGTCGGTCTTATTGGATTAATTTCCTGTCAAATCAAATTTTTTTGATAGATCTGCGGGCTTTCCGCAAACGCTTATATCCTGTCTCAAGGTCCGATGCATCAATTGGATTATACATCCAAATAAGGGGATAACATGAACATGAAGATACTGACCGTCGCAGCAGTGGCGGCGGTCATCGCGGTCGCAGCAATTGCGTTTGCGGTCATGGACGACGACAACGACAGCAGCAAGCCGGACCTGACAATCAGTGATGTCGACGGCATCAGGCTGATCGTCTACGGGAACGCCAACAATGATGACACGATCGATTCGAACGACCGTGCCATAATAGAATCCATAATCGACGGGGAGACTGTCTGGGACAGCAGCAAGGCCCCTTACGCGGATGCTAACGCCGACGGCACGGTCGACAGCAAGGACCTGGACCTTGTCGATGCGATCATCAACGGGACCGAGGGGACGTACGTTTACTACTCGAACTATCAGGGGCATGCTACGAAGGTGGCGTACCCGACCCCGACCGATAACGTCGGCACGATGTATTACCAGGCGGCGCAGATTTCCATCCTCTTCGGCATCTGGGACAATGTGAAGGCATGCGGAGTGACATCTCTGAACGACACCGCGAACCCCGGTTACGAGAGCAAGATTTCTTACGGATCCGGATACAACGTCGACCCCCAGACGGTCGTGAGCTCCGGCGTGACCACGATCATCTGCTACACTCAGACCGATACGACGGCGGCCGACATGGTCAACCTCGTCGAAACCACCGGATACGGGCTCAATGTCCTCTGCGTGAACCATGAGCATCTCCTGCAGTGCGTCTGCACTTACGGGTTCCTCTTCGGTCTGACAGACATCTCGGACAGGTATCTGGAACTGGCCGACAGGTGCTCCGAGAGCATCCAGGCATCGATGTCCGGCGTAGCCTCGCAGGACCAGCCCACCGTCACCGGAGTGATGCTCTACAGCACTGCCACGACGGAAAAGATCCGCGTGCTCGGATGGAATCCTGCAGGGAACACCCACAACCTCGCCAAACTGATCCACTCCGTGCCCAATGTCAACTGGCTGAGGGCAGACAGCGACGAATCTCCTGCATACGGCGTGTACGTCAAGACCGAATGGTTCCTGACGGAAAAGCCTGACTACATCCTCGTCGTCGGTTCGGGGCTGACATCATCCTCGATGACTGCGGAAGAGTGCCAGGAGACTTATCATGCGAAATGCAAGGAGGTCTTCGGGGAGACCGAGGCGTACAAGAACAACCATATCATATGCACCAGCAACGGGATGCTGAACACCTACTCTAACCCGCTTGTCTCTCTCCGCATTCTGTCCTACGTCTACAGCGAGATCGACAGTTCGCTTGCCGATGAGGCGTACAGTGCGTGGTATACGTTCACGCTGCACAAGGAGGGCGATCTCGCCACCGAAGGCATCTACGTGATCGGGTCCGCGCTTGATTCGTGAACCCGCCCGCCGGCCGGAAGGCCGGCGGACCGGAACCTGCGGCGTGATCCAATATGGCAGGAAGTGTTGAAACAGACCCTCTGATCGGCGATATTGTCCGCGAATCCATCCTTTCGTGGGATGATGCGGGGCCGGACAAGAAGAAGGAGCAGGTGCTGGACGGCTACCGCCGTTATTATGCCAGGCGGTGGATCTTCATATCGGCATGCGCCGCCGCGCTCATCGTCCTCTCCGGAGTATCGCTCACCATCGGGGATTACAAGATAGATTTCTTCAGATGCTTCTCCGTCGTATGGGAACACATCACGGGGAACGTCGGTACCTCTGAGGAGGCCAGGCTCCAGGATTATGTCATTTGGAACCTGAGGCTGACGACCGTATGCGGCGGCATAATCGCCGGAGTGGCCCTGTCGATATGCGGGGTCGCCATGCAGAGCATCCTCAAGAACCCCCTGGCGGACCCGTATACGACCGGGGTCTCGTCGGGAGCAGGTTTCGGTGCGACGCTGGCCATAGTCGCCGGATCATCCGTGGTCACCGACCAGTATGCTGTCGTCGGCAATGCGTTCATCTTCGCACTGGTGCCTACGGCGGTGATCCTCGCAGTCGCGAAAATCAAGAATTCGTCGCCGGCGACGATGATAATGGCGGGCGTCGCCGTGATGTACGTGTTCAATGCGCTGTCCACGATCATCAAACTGTGGGGAGACCCGAACTCCCTGTCGGCAATCCTGGAATGGCAGGTCGGATCCATCGGAGGCATATCGTGGAAGAACCTGACGCTCATGTTCTTCGCCACGGTGATAGGCCTGATCATAATCCAGTCCCTGGCCAGGGAACTCAACGTCCTGGCGACGGGCGAGGACAGCGCCAAGGCCCTGGGCCTGGACGTGGAAAGGCTCAGGAACCTGACCATGATCGTGGTGGCGCTGTTGGCGGCGGCCATCGTCAGCTTCACCGGTCTCATCGGTTTCGTCGGGCTCATAGCCCCGCATGCGGCCCGGATAATCATCGGAGCGGACAATAGGTATCTCGTGCCTGCATCCGCTCTCCTCGGTGCAGTCGTGCTGATCTCCGCAGAAATCGTCGGGAAGACCCTGATGTCCCCGTCCGTCATCCCGGTAGGGGTGATAACCTCGCTCCTGGGAGGCCCGATATTCCTCTGGCTCCTGCTTCGGCGCAAATCGGAGGTGTGGGGATGAAGCTGGAGATCAAAGGCATGTCGTACAGGTATTCAGGCGGCAGCTCGGTTCTCAGAGACATAGATCTGGAACTGATCGGTCCGGAGCTCGTCTGCATAATCGGACCCAACGGCGTCGGGAAATCCACCCTCGTGAAATGCATCAACCGCCTCGTGAGGCCCGGAGAGGGAACGGTCCTCCTGGACGGTGTAGATGTATCGTCATATTCCCGCAAGGACCTGGCCATGAGGATAGGGTACGTTCCGCCGGACTCGAGGGACATGTTCTCGATACCTGTCCTCGATGCCATCATGATCGGCAGGCACAACATCCAAGGATGGAGGAACACAGAGGCTGATGTGGATGCTGTCTACGGGATAATGAAACTACTGGGAATCGAAGACCTGGCTATGAGGAATTTCAACAGGCTCTCCTCGGGGCAGCGTCAGATGGTGAGCATAGCCAGGGGACTGGCCATGGATACGCCGGTTCTCATCCTGGACGAGCCGACCTCCAATCTTGATGTGCGTTATCAAGTGTATGTGACCGAGATGCTCAGAGGCATAGCCGAGAAGAAGGACAGGCTTATCATCATGATAAGCCACGATCTCAATATCGCGGCTAAGTATGCCGATGAGGTCGTCGTCATGTCAGAGCCCGGTATCGTGTACGCGCACGGCAGTCCGAAGGAAGTCATCACAAGGCAGACCGTCCGCGATGTCTATGGGGTGGACTGCGAGATCGAGGACCATTCGGGCATTCCGCATGCGGTCCTCGGTTCCGTTCTCAGGAAATGACCCTCTCGCGCCGATCATTCTATTTTGATGTACCAGATTCCGCCCCGAACCACGTAGGCGGGGTCGCAGATACTTCCTCGACAGGATCATCAACGGCAGGGGAGAGTTCAGCTGCGGGCAGCCGACGATGGCGGACTTCTGATGAAGTCAGGCCGAAGTTCGCTCCGGAGCCCGCCTGTCCTTCTTCTCGCGGATGACCTCGCACATCTCCACAATGTGCCTGATGCACTGTCTGTCCGACAGGCGGTAGAGAGTCTCCTTGCCGCTCTTCTCCGCTTCCACCACGCCGGCGTCCTTCAGGAACCGGAGATTATGGGAAGTTAGCGATTGGGAGCACCCTGATACTTCGGCCAATTGGCTGACGTTCAGCCTCCCCGCCATCAGAGCCGAGATCATGCGCATGCGCTTCTCGTCCGACATGGCCTTCAGCACGAGCATGATGTTCTTCTCGAAGGCATCCGCGTAGCCATGGATGCCCAGGACGTCGCCGGTGTCGATTATGGGATAATTGGTAGCGTCCTCCAGCGGGCTGACATTCCCGGCGGGCGACTTGGCGCTGATGACGAAGTTCGACGGCAGCTCCGTAAGGCCGTTGTGCGTGAGGACGGAATACGGCTGGCTGTCCAGCGATCTCACGCGGATGTCCGTCATCCCTATCCCCATGAAGGCGGAAACATCCCACGCCGGCCTTCTGGCACGGCTCATGGGGAGGTCCTTGGCGATGTCGCGGATGATGTTGAAGTCCACATGGTCCACGTTGGTCTCCGCATGCAGGCCGTCGTTCATCCCGTGCTTGGTCATCTCCATGTACCGCGAGCGCCGGCGGTAATCTTCGTCATAAAGGTCGAGGTAATAGTTGCCGTCTATCACCACTATGCTCCCTCCCGGAAGCAGGAGCTCTTTCCATGCCGAGTACGCGCCGGCCGGGTCGGTCAGGTTCCAGACCGTGTTGCGCGATACCGCCAGGTCGAAGGAGCCCTTCTTCAGAGGAGGGTCCTGGACGTCACCGAGGACGAAATCGATGTCGACCCCTGCCGCGGCGGCGTTCTCGCGGGCGCAGTCCAGCATTTCCGGGGAATTGTCTACGGCGGTCACCTCATGCCCTCTGAGGGCCAGCTGGATAGCGGTCAGCCCGGCGCCTGTTCCCATGTCGGCGACCCTGAGGCGGCGGTCGAGGTTGACGGAGCTGCCGATGATGCGGAGGATGCGGTCGTTCTCGCGCTCAAGGGATACGCGGGTGGCGCGGCTGTACCCTTCAGCGCGCATGTCCCAGTATCTGCGTATCCTCTCCTCCAGGGAGCCCTCGCACAGATGCTGGCCGCAGGCGTCGCTGTCCTCCGGAACGGCCATCTGATCAGATTCCATTTCTGTTGGAACTATAATCCAATCCATATAAATGAATATTCATTCATATGAAAACGGCCGCGCAGGATAGGTTTAAATCGGGACATGGGCAAGCAATCACTATTGGATGTATATTCCAAGTGATTGAAATGGACAATAAAATAATCGGAGCGATCGCCGTCGTGGCGATCCTCATAGCGGCGGGCGCGGCAGCCGTTGTTCTGATCAAGGACGACGGCGACGATAATGTCGCCGACAGCAACAGCATGGTCGGCCGCCTGACCGTTTTCGGAAACGCCAACAACGACGATTACATCAACAGCGATGACGTCGACGAGGTCAAAGCGATCCTCGCGGGCGAGAAGGAGCCGGTATACTTCAGCTGTTACAAGGAGTACAAGGGCAGCGTTGCCAAAAGGTCCTTCGCGGACGCCAATGCGGACGGGACGATCGATGAGACCGACCTGCAGCTGATCCAGGACATGGTCGACCGCAAGGAGGGCATGAAGATCTACTTCTACGATGTGGATGGGGTCATCAGCTCCTGCACCTATCCACTCACCACGGCGGCCGTCGGATACAAGAGCAACTACGAGTCGCTCAAGATCATCGGCGCGGTGGACACCGTCAAGTACATCTGCAACCAGGTCGGAGATAACGGAGCATACCACAAGTGGTATGCCGATTTCGACAATGATAACACGGAATGCTTCGGCAGCCGCTTCACTCCCGACTATGAGGTCATGAAGGACGATTCTCCGAGCTACATCCTTTCCGGCACCAGGGCCTGGTTCGATTCCAACATGGAGAGCACCGTGGCCCCCCTGGGGTGCGACGTGGTCCGCCTCCCGTTCTGGGAGGACAACCAGACCGTGCCTGCGATCATCACCCTCGGATACCTGACCGGCCACGAGGATAACGCCTACGCCTACGCTGAGAAGGCGGACGCGGTCTACAAGACCATCGAGAACGAGCTTTCCGGAGTTGAGCTCAAGGACAGGCCGCTGGTGTTCGCATCCTACAACGGCACCAGCATCTCGACCATGCATAACGGTATCCAAGAGCTCGTCACCCTGGCGGGCGGAAGGACGCCCATCGATGCCGGGTATACGAGCGGCAGCATTGACCTCGAGGAGGTCGCCGACAACATGAATCCCGACTGGATCGTCCTGGATACCTACTTCGGATTCCTCGAAACCTACACGACGCTCGAGGAGACCAAGAACAAGGAGGTCGATCAGCTCACCAATACCGACAACAAGTATGTCCAGGCCATCGACCACACCCAGGCCTACAAGAACGGCAATGTCCTGTTCCTGACCCAGGGCGTCTACATGGGGCCCGCCAGCTACATCTCGTGCGCGTACCTGGCCAACCATCTGTATCCGGACAGGTTCAGCTTCGACGTCGACGCGATGTTCGCCGACTACGTCTCGTCCTACCACTCCGACTACAGCGCCTCGGACTTCGCCGGCATCGAGTACTTCGACCTGGAGACCCTGAAAACCTACCTCTGAACGGGCAGGGAGGGGCTATGCCCCTCCCTGATGGTCATTGAGATAAAATGCAGCTTTCCGAAGATATCTGCAGATACTGGGACATGAGGAGCGACGGGTTCTCCGATGCCGTCCTCCATGAACTGGGCACCCGCGGAGAGGAGGTCTCCCGCGAAGTGGCGGGCAGGCTGGGGGTCGTTCCCGGCTCGCGCGTCCTGGATGTCGGATGCGGCCCCGGGTTCCTGTCGATCCTCCTCGCTCAGAGGGGCGCCTCGGTCACCGGGATAGATATGTCCGAGATGATGGTGCGCCGTGCCCGGGAGAATGCCGGTAACTTCGGCCTCGACATAGATTTCAGAGTGATGGACGCCCAGAAGATGGATTTCCGGGAAGGGAGTTTCGACGCAGCGGTCTCGCGGAGCGTGATGTGGGGCCTGACCGAGCCGGAAAGGGCATATTCCGAGATGGTCCGCGTCCTGAAGGCCGGCGGCCGCGGATACGTGTCGGACGGCAACTTCTACCGCCGGCTTTTCGATCCGCGTTATGAGTTCGTGCGGGGAGAGGATGCCTCCGGGCATGAGCGCTTCAACCGCGGCGGCGTAGACTTCGGCATCATGGAGAGGATCGCGGAAGACCTTCCGCTGAGCCGCGCCGACCGTCCGCAATGGGATTTCGGCGCATTGTGCCAGCTGGATGTTTCCGACATCGACGTCCGGATCTTCAGGAGGCCGAACGTCTCCGGCGTCCGGACGATCGCAGGATTCAGCGCAGTGTTTTCAAAAGGAGGGAACTGAGATCGAACCGACCGCAGAATCCGTCCTCCCGGCAGGCGAAGATTCCGCCGAGATGGAATCAGATTATCGTTTCTATATCCTGAAGAAGATCGCTTTCATCGGCATATGCATCGCCCTGATGGTCCTGGTGACAGGTTACGCGGTCACCGTGGGCTCATCGCATATCAGCATGGCGGATGTGTACCGCGACATCTGGTATCACGTGTTCGATCCGGACAGATGCGACGAGATGACGGACTGGGCTGTGTTCACCATCAGGCTTCCGCGCATCATGACCGGGCTGGTGGCAGGCATGTCGCTGGGAGTATCGGGCGCCGCCATGCAGAGCATGATGAAGAACCCGCTGGCCGATCCGTATACCACCGGGATATCGTCGGGTGCTTCTTTCGGCGCTACCCTGGCGATCGCCATGGGTATCACGGTCGCCGGCTTCGGCGGTTCCGTGGGGCTAGTCATCACCGCGTTCGTGTTCGCGCTGATCCCGGCGGCGGTGATCATCCTGGTGTCCTCGCTGAGGAACACCTCGGCCGCCACTATGATCCTGGCCGGTATCGCCGTCATGTATCTGTTCAACGCCTGCACCACGATAATCAAGCTCAGCATCTCCGAGCAGTCGCTCTCAGCGGTCTACCAATGGTCCATCGGCGACCTGAGCGGGTCCACCTGGACATCGTTCGACGTGATCCTCGCGTTCACGGTCGTGGGGACCGCTGTTCTGATGGCGATGTCGAAGAAACTGAACATCCTCATCACCGGCGACAAGAACGCCACCGCTCTTGGCCTCGATGCCCATAAGCTGAGGATCGTGCTGCTCCTGGTGATCTCCCTGATGGCCGCCTCGGTGGTCTGCTTCACCGGTATCATCGGCTTCATCGGCCTGGTGGCTCCCCACATAGTGAGGATCTTCCTCGGATCCGACAACCGCTACCTGATACCCGCGTCGGCGGCTTTCGGCGCCGTCCTGCTGATGGTTGCAGACCTTATATCGAGGACGATCATCGCCCCCACGTTCCTGCCGGTCGGAGTGATAACTGCGTTCATTGGATGCCCGCTGTTCCTGTACCTGCTCATCAAGCAGAGGAAATCGATGTGGTGATGCCATGAAGGTAGACCTCAGAGAACTGGAGTTCGGGTACGATCCGAAGGACCCCGTCCTGAAGGGGATATCATATGTCCTCGACAGGCCGGAGTTCGTCTGCATCATGGGCCCCAACGGCGTCGGGAAGTCGACCCTGATACACTGTATCAACAAGATCCTCAGGCCGACAGGCGGGGCAGTGTTCGTCAATGACATGGACGTTTCGAAGACCAAGCTTCGTGACCTGTCCTCACATATGGGATATGTTCCCGCGTCGAGCGAGGACTCCTTCCCGCTGACTGTCGTCGACACGGTCATGGTGGGCCTGCAGAACGATTATAAGTTCGGCGGGAACAAGGACGACCTGAAGAAGGTCCATGATGTCCTCAAGCTGCTGAAGATTGAACATCTGGCTATGCGCGATTTCAACGAACTCTCCGCCGGGCAACACCAGAAGGTGGTGCTTGCGAGGGGCCTGGTCAGGTCCCCGGAGATCGTCCTCCTGGACGAACCAACTTCCAACCTCGACATCAAGCATCAGATCGAGGTCACGAAGGTCCTGAGCAGGCTTCCGAAGGAAAAGGGGATGCTGGTCATCATGATCAGCCACGACATCAACATCACAGCGAAGTTCGCCGATCGGATAATCATGCTCCACGACGGGAAGATCTTCGCAGTAGGCACTCCCGAAGAGGTTCTGACGAAAGAGAACATAAGGACCGTCTACGGGGTCGACGCGGACATCATCCAGGTGCGCGGGAGGCCTCACGTGGTGCTGAACGATTCGATCGACGATGAATGAGCTCCCGGCGGCCGAGCTCCTGAACCCTTCAAATACGCCTGCTCCAATCCTCTCTCCATGTTCGGCCGCAAACCCAAATCTCCTGCGGACAAGGTCTTCAAAGAGGCATGCGAGCTCTACAAGAAGTGCGACTACAGCAAGGCGGCCGAGCTCTACCGCCAGGCCGCCGACCTCGGCAGCGCCGAGGCCATGTCGGACATGGGCCTGCTGTACTATCTGGGGCAGGGGGTCCCGCAGGTGAAGCAGTACGCCATAGAGTGGTGGACCAAGGCGGCCGAGGCGGGGGAGATGAAGGCGCAGCACAACCTCGGCACCGCTTACGCCTCGGGGGAGGGCGTGAAGCAGGATTTCGAGACCGCCAGGAAATGGTACGAGAAGTCTGCCGCCCAGGGCTACTACAAGAGCCAGTACTCCCTGTACCACATCTACGCCGAGGGGCTCGGCGTGCCGGTCGACACCGTGAAGGCGGCATCGTACCTCCGCCAGGCCGCCGACCAGATGTACCCCAAGGCCGAGAAGGAGCTGGGCCTGCTGTACATCTCCGGCGAGGGCGTCGAGGCCAGCCAGCGGGAGGCCGTGCGGTGGCTGAAGAGGGCCGCCAACCACGGGGACGAGTCCGCATTGGACGTTCTGAAGGAGATCAAGGACTGATTCCGGGTTCGGGATCAGTCGCCTTCAGGCTTCTTGGCCCGGGCCGTTCCTTCTGTCCCCGTCGGCATGTACCTGGTGCTTTTCCCAGCGCCGTATTTCGTTATCCTGCCCTGCTGCGAAAGCTCTCTGATCTTCGCGACCGCTTCATTCCTGCTCATGCCGAGAGTATCCTGCAGCTCCTGACGCGTGAACGTGCTGTGAGTCATCAGGAAACTGTCTGTCCTGTCCAGATACGATCCGATCGCCGGCAGGGTTATGGTGAATATCGAGGATCCGGATTTCACGGAAGGGGTCAGGCCGAACGGCATGTACTTGTCCATGATCCTGGGAAGCCCGGTGCCGAATGATTCTATCAATTCGAGCCTGTACATCACGTTGGCGAGGTTTCTGTTCCTCAGCGACGATACTCCGCTGAACAGATCGCTTTCCGTATAGTATGTGTAAAGCTCGCCCGGTGACACGATCGTCAGGCAATCCGGGTAGATGCTGATCAGTATCGTTCCTTCGCGGCTGTAGTCCCGGTGGACGACAGCGTTGAGAACAGCCTCCCTTACTGCAGCTTCAGGGAACTGCAGCGTGTCCTGGCGGTAGATGCCTGCAATGGTCGAGACCGTTCTGTTGTGGTCCATGATGTATTTTATGGCCTTTTCTGCCTGTTCCAGAGCGGATCCGTCTGCAATCTCACGATCGATGAACCTTGACTTGTGGTGGTCCGGGTAGGAGGCCATTTTTATGGGCTGGTCGAACTGATCGGAAAGGATGAATGCCAGATTGGTGTACTTGCCTCCCCTGACCATATGAAGGGCCTCCATGCGGTCCGCATCTAGTTCCAACTTCTTCTCTCCGGACACTTTCTTCAGGTAATCGAACGTGAGGTCCTGGCGCAGGGAGATCAGTTCACCGTACCGGGATGAGTACTCTTTATGCTCCAGGTGGCGGAACAGTCCCTCGCCGGTAGGCACGGTGAACGTCCCCACCCTCACGTAAATGCCGTTCTGGCTCATGTTCTTCCCGCAGAGACGGTAAGGTTTGCAGGCTCCCTCGCTCACATCGACCGATACGACGTCTTTATCGTCTATGCTCTCGATGCTGATCCTGCTCGCGGCGGAGATGTCCGGCATTATCATGCCGGCCATTTCCCGGGCGCATTTACTGCGCACTTTTTCCGGATCGGGCAGTCCGGCGGCCGTTCCGCCGCTGTCGATCCCAATGACAATCCTTCCTCCGGAGCCGTTGCTGAACGCGACCGCGGTCTTCAGCACTTCGATAGAATATTCCCGTTCCAAATCTGTCGATAGGTCTTCCTGCAACATGTCCCAGCTTCTGTTCTCTATCGGTTCCGATTGGACGAGTCCCGCAGGCCTCGGTCCGGAGCCCGGTATATTCCTGCGGACTGTGCGAGCTCCTGTTCTCAGCTTTCGATCCGTATTCGAATTATTCGAATTATACGTATCACGAATCAGACGAATGCATGAAGCACAGTCTGTTGATCCTTACCTCATCGCCGCGATGCACTTCGAGATGTCCTCATGGGACAGTTCGCCGAGCTTCTGCACGAAAGCGTCCGCGCCGGCTTCGGAGGGCTTCTTCACCTTCACCGCCGAGGGGCGGTCCTGCCCCGCGCGGGCAGGGTCGGAGAGCCTCGCGTCCAGGCCCCCGGACGCCGACGCGGGGACGAGCTCGTAGACCGTCCACGTCATCCCGTTCCGCTTCCCGACCACCACCGGGCGCCTCTTCTTCTCCGAACCCGGGAAGGCGGCGTCCGCCAGCCACACCTCCCACTGCCTCGGGGGGCTGCGGCGGGACTGCCCCGGGTTGGGCTTGTAATTGATCTTCATAATTCGGAGACCGCCGTGTCGGTTCATATCGGTTGCGATGGATGTCCGTGCGTTCAGGATGTCCCAGAGCATCGGCTGAGAAACCGAACTGCGGAAGATGCATCCGCACCTTTCTATCCGGGATTCGTTCAGAAAGGTCATCATCACCATGGACGGTGGGAAGAGACGTTATGATGAGGACGGGATCGAAAGGATAGGGCTCACAGAATTCCTGATGGATCCCGAAAGCGTCCGAATATGTTACGGATAATTTGCACATGTAACATTTTCTCGGAGTTCATCGGATGCCGGCGGGGTATGCGGAACAACTTCCCGGCATATGCCTTCCATTCGGGAGACTGCTCAATGTGCCAGGAGGGGCTGCGGCGGGATTGCACCGGATCTAGCCTGCAATCGATCTTCACGGATAAGGTGCCGCCGTGTCGGTTCATATCGGCCGCGAAGAGCGGAACTGGGTCCGATACATCCCGGGGCCCGGTATCTCCCTCTGTTTTTCCTTATTAGTATCTGTGCGCGTACGTGAGCAGCGAAGTGTCTGTACTTATGCCTGGCATATCTGTACAGAGAAGTTCTAGCTCTCTTCTGCCCGACTAAAATATTTATCAAACCCGAAGGTTGGGAACTCAAACCATGGCGGAGTTCATCATCTTCTTCATGCTCCTTTTCTACGCCCCTTACGCCCTGTTCCAGATCTACCTGATGTTCTCTTCCGTCATTTACGACAGCAGGTAGCCGTTCGTGAAGGAGAAGCCCCTGCCCGAGGCCAACGACGTCATAGTCGCGATAACCACCAACGGGATGGCCACGGACGTTGTCGAGAAGATCATACGCAAAGTGCGCAGCTACAATCTGGTCTCGGAGATCTTCGTCATCAAGGAGGCCCGCGACACCTTCAGATACTCATGCAGGGAGATCGTGGTGCCCGCGGAATACGTCTGCAAAGGGAAGTCCCGCAACAAGATGCGCGCGATGCAGTACGGTATCGAGGCGCTTCATGCGATGGGATACGGAAGGGGGGGGGGAAGAAGACTTACATCTGCCACCTGGATGACGACAGCGTCGTCGACAAGCCCTACCTCATGTACGTGAAGTACTACCTCAGGGCCGAAGGTGCGCAGGGATGCATACGCCTGAGGGCCTTCGGAAGGCATCTGTTCTCATCCCTTTCGGACCTCATCAGGATCTCCAACTGCGAGGCCTGGTGCAAGTTTTGCAACTCGAGGGGCACGCCGATGTTCGTCCATGGGGAGGGCATAGTGATACGGGCCGACGTTGAGTACGACATCGGATGGGACTACGGGACCTACGGGGCGGAGGACCTTCTGATGGGCCTGAACATCTCCAAGAAGTACCATTTCTCGCTCATACCCATCGGCAACATCTACATAGCGCCGCCCACCTCCACGAAGGATTATTACAAGCAGCGCAGGAGATGGTTCTGGTCGATCCTGAACAACGACGGCAAGATCAGGAAGCTGAGCCCCAGCACTTACCTGTTCTACATCTACATGTACATAAACGGGGTGCTGGGACTCATCATGCTGCTGGCGTTCCCGTTCATCCTCATGTTCACGGAGTTCAGCGGCCTGATGATCGCCGTATCCGTCCTGAACGTGGCCAGTTTCTACGCCTATTATCAGTTCGGGGCTTCGTACATGCATTCCCTGCCCGTATCCGTGCTGATGTTCATCCTGCAGGTCCCGGTGGCGTTCTATGACGGCCTGACGACGATATACGCGCTTGTGAAGAGGCCGGATTTCACGACCTTCGAGACCATAAAGAAGGTCTGAATCGTTTCTTTTCCGCATCGGAGTCCAGAACTGGGTCCAGGGGGTCGTACATCCTGTTGCGCATGATCAGCAGGTATGAGATCGCCGTGATGCCCGCGATTATGCTGAGCACCGTGAGCAGCAGGACGGCGAGGCCGAAATCCTCTAGGATGTTCCTGCTGACGAAGTATGATATGGCTGCGGAAACTACGAGCATCATCGTGAAGACGACGATCACGGCGCGCCCGAAGAGATCGCTCATGGCGCCGCCATCTCGCATCCATGTAATTAAACCATCCATCCCGGAACCGCAGACCCAGGCACGGCCGGCATAGGTATCTCCGAGAGCATCGGCGCAGATCCCCTTCAGGATATGCCGCGATCGGCAGGAGCAGGCATCTGCAACGGAGCATGACGCCGTGCTGCGCAGAGATGATGGATTAAAAACAATGGCGCCGAGAGGGAGATTTGAACTCCCGAGGGTATGCACCCACAAGCTTTCCAGGCTTGCGTCTTACCGGGCTGGGCTATCTCGGCCTCGTCCGCTCGTATCTGGTGCTTGATTAAAAAGGTTTGCGCGCTTTGGGCCTCATTGAAACCCTCTTCGATTTTTTCTTGATCCTGCGAGGCAGGGCAATCCGGGAGCGGGGATTCTTGGCATGCCGGGCAGTCAGCATCCGTCTCCGAGGCCGCTGTCCGGCTGAATTCATTGTATTTCTTTTTTGCGATAAACATAAATATATTATGTTTGGAGGACATATGGCGTAAGGGCAAAGAGCCAGACATTGGAGAACAGAGGAACGCCCCCTGTGAGTTGCGAACATAGAGGGGGCGGCCACCCGGAAGCGATTCGGATGACGAACGAAGATAGCGCTGACAGCATAGTTAATGGTATTGTGCCCCGCGGGAACCGCGGGGCCAACAGGGGGATGAGATATTCGAGGATGCCGGCCCGCGGCGACGCCGCCAGGGAGTTCGGCGAGACGGTCATGGCGGCCCTGGAGGCCGCCGGGGTGCCGGAACGCTCCTCGAAGTACAGCAACCGCATCTACTCGGACCGCCAGAAGCTGGCGGTCCTGGCCTTCATGGTCTGGTGCGGGATCGGGTACGGAGCGGTCCGCAGCGCCCTCGGCATGTACCGGGGCCTCCTGGAGGGTATCGGCCTGGAGCGCATCCCTGACGGCTCGACCCTGTGCAAGTTCCTGAAACGGACGGAGAAGAGCGTCCTGGAGACGGCGGTGAGGGCCTTCGCGGCCGCCGCGGACAGCCGCGCGATCGTGGCGGTCGACAGCACCGGCCTGTCCGATTTCGACCGGTCCGCCCATTACGAGAAGCGCCTGGACGACTTCGGGGCCAAGCGCAGCAGGTCGTTCACGAAGCTGTCGCTGGCGGTGGACACGGCGACGAGGATCGTCCTGAGCGCGTCGGCCTCCGCCGACGGGCACAGGAACGACACGACGTTCATGCCGGGGCACATCGCGGACCTGGCGCAATCGGGCATCAGGGTGATCTGGGTCACAGCGGACAAGGCCTACGATTCCTCGGACAACCACCGGCGCATACGGATAGAGCTGGGCGCCAGGGCGGCCATACCGGTCCGCCGCGGCGCTCCCGGCCGCGGCACGGCCGTCCACGGCCCGTACAGGCGCATGATGGAAGAGGCGCTGTCCGATCCGGACAGCGCCGAGAGCATGGTTTACAGGCGCAGAGCGATCGTCGAATCGACCAACTTCATGATCAAGAGGGCCGCCGGCCCTTCGGTATCGGCCAGGATACCGGCCTGCAAGGAAGGCCAGGCGATCCTCAAGGTGATCGCCTTCAACGTCCTGAGGGTCATCAGGCTGGGACGTGCGGAAAAGTTGCGGAGAGGGTTTCAATGAGACCCGCGCTTTGGGCGGGATTCTCACGGTATCCAGTGGATATCGTCCCTGAGGTCCCTGAGCTGGGGCCTCTCGCTGCGCGCGTGCTCCACGACGCTGCCGTCGGCGTAGGTGATGAGGACCTGCTGGTCCGCCCCGGCCTTGGCGATCTCGTCGCCCAGGGGGCTGTAGAGCGCCGAGCCGCCGAAGAACGGGTTGCCGTCGGCGAACTGCCCGCAGCTGTTGCAGAACACGGTGTAGACGGTGTTCTCCAGGGACCTGGCGGGCAGGATGGTCTCCATAGCCTTCCTGGATCTCTCGCTGGACGCCGAGATCACGATCACCATCTCCGCGCCGTGGACGGCGTAGAACCTGTGGATCTCGGGGAAGAACACGTCGTAGCAGATCTCGAACCCGATCTTCATCCCTTTGAAGGTCACCATGAGCGGGGCGCTGCCCCTCTCGAACCTGCTTTCGTCGTACGGGCCGAAATTGGCCGTGTACAGCTTGTCGTAGCGGTAGGTCTCGTTGGGGGTGATGAACAGCAGGGAATCGGTGACGCCGTTGTACCACTGCATGGGCGTCCCGAGCACGGCGGCGCAGTCGCGGTTGTTGCAGATCACCTGCAGCCGGTTGACCGCGGTCTCGGCATCCTCGCTGTCGAAGGAATCGTATCCGTAGCCTGTGAGGTACAGTTCCGGGAAGACGTAGAGGTCGGCCTGGTTCTGCATGATCGTGCCCTCGACCAGCCTGAGGTTCTCCTCCGGGGAGCCTCCTCCGGCCATCTGGCATATCGCGATCCTTATTCCCATGGAGAAGAATCTGGGTCATCGTTTATAAAGGAACCGCAGGAATGACGCATTTCCGCGGTGTACCGCGCGCGACGATTAATTAAATTAAGTTCCACCGCTATCAGCGCGCCATGGAGTACAAGGGGCTGAAGAAGGCGACTCTGGAGGATGCGGAGAGGATAGAGGCGTTCATCAGGGACGCCGTGAAGAGGGCCGGGGCCGAAGGCGCGGTCCTCGGCATATCCGGAGGGGTCGATTCCGCTGTCGTGGCTAAGCTCTGCGCCGATGCCCTGGGAGGGGACAGGGTCCTGTGCGTGTTCATGCCCACTGCCTCCACTCCGGGGGAGGACTACAGGCAGACCCGCTCCATGTGCAGGGAGTGGGGGATCCGCTACAACGCCATCAGCATCCAGCCGGCCGTGGACGTCTTCTCCGGCATGCTCCTGACCGGGAAGGAGGCCCCCCTCGAGAAGGGGAACATCATGGCCCGCTGCCGGATGATCGTCCTCTACGACAAGGCGAAGAAGGAGAACTCCCTGGTGGTCGGGACCACCAACAGGAGCGAACTCCTGATGGGCTACATGACGAAGTACGGCGACGGCGCCGAGGACATCATCCCCATGTACCGCCTCTACAAGACCCAGGTGTGGGAGATGGCCGAGGTCCTCGGCGTTCCGGACGAGATCGTCCGCAAGGTCCCCACCGCCGGGCTGTGGGAAGGGCAGACCGACGAGGACGAGATGGGCATAAGCTACAAGTCGCTGGACCTCGCCCTGAACGTCTTCGAGCAGGGCGGGTCCGCCGAGGACATGGCCTCGGCCGCCGGGATACCGGCCGGCAAGGCGCAGGAGCTCATATCCCAGATAAGGTCCATGGAGCACAAGCGCTCCCTGCCCGGGGTGCCTCCGGAATGAGCCGGGGGCCTGAGCCGACCGTTTACTGCCCCCGCTGCGGGAAGGAGGTCGTCACCCGCAGGGAGGCGTTCCCGAGGATGGTCGCCACCGCCGGGACGGGGTGGGCTGTCCTGGTCTTCCTGATCTGGTTCGTCTCAGGCAGCGCGGTCATGACGGCCGCCGCCGGGGTATTCTCGCTGCTCATGCTGTCCGCGGTGGTCATCGTTGCCGGCTCCGCGCTGGTGAAGTCGTGCCCGTTCTGCGGCATGACCGAGCCGGAGATGAAGCGCGCGGCAGACAGAACGGAGTCCAGGAAGACTGTGAAGAAGCGCCGATCGGGGATCCAGCGGATCTCGTTGCCTGCGGTTCGATTTTCACGGTTTTCAAATCCATTCACGACTGTGTTGAATAAGTCTTGACCCCCCATGTCTCAAGCCTTCAGCATAATCTCCCGATGGATGTCGTACAGCGAATACCGGTACTGCATCGTAAGACACATCCTGTCGAAAAGCCTGTTTGCTATGCGGTCGCTGTACAGTTTCTTGAACGCCGAGAAGAACGCTTCCACATGCCAGCGCGAGTTGTAACCGGTGATCCTATGTGCCAGCTTCTTCCCGAAGTGCCTGTCCAAATCCTTAAGCGCCTCGCGTCTGGGGAGCGTGTCGCAATCTTCGAATTTTTCCTTCAGATTGGGGCAGAATGCTATTTCCGCCTCATCCATGAACTCCCAGTTCGCCACGGTATCGTACGCGCTGTCCGCCGACACCCATTTCAGACGCACGCCGGTCCGAAGCGCCCCCGATACCAGGGGGGCCATCATCCGGGCATCGCCGGGTTTCTCCATGGTAGTGGCGAAGGCCACCACCTTTTTGGTGCGGAGGTCGACCATCGCGTGCTGTTTGATGAACCTCCGGTTGTTCGTCAGCCAGATATGTTCCAGATATATCCCGGGACCGGATATTCCTTCCCCGGAACCGTCGACGGCGGCGAAGATGTTCTCTCCGCCGACGGCCGATTTCAGAACCTTGACCTCCATGGATTCCCTTATCTTCTCCGCTTCCTAGTCCCTTTCCGCCTGGATATCGGCTTCGGCCTGCGAGGTCGGTATCATCCGGGGGGCTTTGTACTCCGGAAAGATGCCCGAACATATGATCCTGAGAGGGTCGAATTCTTCCCTGATCCCTCTGCCGGCCAGTATCACCGTCGCTTCGGAGATGACCTTCAGTCCGAATC
Organism: Methanomassiliicoccales archaeon LGM-DZ1; assembly: GCA_030168595.1. Classification (NCBI taxonomy): domain Archaea; kingdom Methanobacteriati; phylum Thermoplasmatota; class Thermoplasmata; order Methanomassiliicoccales; species Methanomassiliicoccales archaeon LGM-DZ1. The sequence continues at coordinate 1,524,762 of CP115556.1, forward strand.
CGCCCTTTTCGAACTTCAGCTGGGATTTGTGCAGGGTCGCATAGTTCGGTTCGGGGAGGCCCCGGGACTCCAGCAGGACGCTGGTCCTGCTGATGGTACGGCGGTAGCTTCTTTCGCCGTCCTCCTTGAGATATGAGAGATACAGTATCAGCGACGGCGGATATTCGTAAGGACGTCCGATCTTTCCGGGCGGATTCAGTATCTCCAGTTCCGCCGCCACCCGCTCCGGCTTAAGCCAGGTGTCCAAAATGCGGCCTTCCTTCAGGACCGCCTTGTCCAAGGCGGTCCAATGTCCTTTTCTGGTATCGTATTTCACTCCGAGCGCGTCGGCGTTCTTGCTGCGTTCGGGGTTTTTGCCCCCGCTCTTTTTATCCTTCCTCTCCCTTCTGCAACCTGTCATGAAAATGACACCCCTGGGAGGAGTGTCAAGCGTCGAAACTTGAGGCACCCCTCCCTACTTCTTTTCAACAACCTGCTGTCTGGCTATGCTGTTTTAAGCGATTTTCCTTATGCGTTTTATATATAAATATATGCGTAAAAACTAAATATTAAAACAATGAATAAAAACATACATTCAGGCCTAGAACAGACAAAAACCGACTCTCATTCAAAGAAAACGGAAGACGGACGGGCCGGATCTCCTTTGCCCGACTTATTCAACACAGTCGTGTCCGGCGGCGAGACGGTCAGGTTCGATGCCGTCTGGACCCCGATCAGCTACACAATAGTCTACGATGCCAACGGAGGAACGGCCGACCCGCCTGTGGACAGCAGCGTCTACATTGTGGGCGACCAGATATCCCTGGCCGACAGTTCCGTCCTCGGAAAGATGGGCAACAAGTCGGCGGTCGGCTGGTCCCTGGAGCGCGGCGACAGCAACTCCGCCATATCGGTGACGAAGTTCACCGAGGGGCTGGCGTCCAATGCGGATGCGGGAGGGATAATCACCTTCTACGCCGTATGGAAGGCCGGCCAGTGCAGAGTGAGCCTGGACCTGTCCGGGGTCTCCGTCTCCGGCGCCCCCTCCGACTGGACGGTCGCTGACGGAGTCTACACCAAGACGGTCGACGGCTCATCGGACCTGAAGGAGATACTTTCCGACTGGGACGGGGCATCCCTGTCCAAGGACGGGTACCACTTCGAGGGCTGGAACCGCACCAGCGGCACGGTGAACTCGGACATAGTGATATCCCCGGAGTTCGAGAAGGTCGACCAGAGCCTGATCTGGGTGCTGGCCGGCGTGCTGGCAGTGTTCGTGTGCGCGGCGGTAATCGTCGCGAGGATGAGGTCCTGAGGTGTGATGCAGATGCAGAACCATATGTCAGCAGCATGGAAGCGCGCGGCCGTTGCGGCCGCGGTCGTCATCGCATCGGCGGCCTTGGCCCTGGCGCTCTTCCCGGCGGAGGGATCGGAGGCGGCCGCCGTAGGCGGGCTGTCAGTCGATGTCTACGACCAGGACTCGGAGGACTATGGGTCCCTCGCCTACATGAACGAGAAGCTGCCAAGGTCGCTGGAGCCCGAGGAGTGGACGTTATCCGATCAGGGGTTCTGGTACGGCCTGTCATCCGGTTCCTCGGCGGGCAGCATCCTCACCTACTCTGAGACCGGCGCATCCCTGTCGGACATCAGGGGGGACATACGCGCCCGCCTGGGTCTCGGAAGCTCCGACGGGTTCGCGATCCTCCAGGTAATGTTCACATCGTCGTACGGAGCATCCGCGACAGTAGCCGTCGAGAAGGACGGGGTGCAGACGGAGATCTCAGGCAGTGACCGTGCCTCCGTGACCGTCGGCGGGGGGATACCCCTGTCTACTGCCATGCAGCATGCATGCATATTCACGGTCGGTTCATCGGAGAGCTGCGATATCCGCACAGGCTCGGTCTCCGGCACCTATTCCGCAGAAGTGGAGTCCGGAGGATATTCGATCTCGGCCCAGACATTCTTCGCGAGGGACTTCGTCAAAGTATCGGGGACCGTCGCCGATGCCTCCGGGAGCGCGATCGAAGGCGCATCCGTTTCCTACGCATCGGCCGGGGGAAGGACCGATACCGGCACCGTCAGCACAGCATCGGACGGATCCTTCTCGTTCAGAGTGCCGAAGGGATCGACGGTATCTCTGACCTCAGTGTCCTGCAGCGGGTACACGTTCCCATACATCCCGCAGCCCGGCACGGCGATCTCGGACACTGCGCTTCCCGAGGTGCGCGCTTCCGAGAAGACCCTCTGGGTCACTGTCTCGGATGCAGGGGGCGTTCCGGCGGCAGGCGTGGAAATCAATGCCGTATGGCTCATACAGAACGCGTCCTCCGACGACCCGTCGATGTACGACAAGTCGGCCGTATCCGGCATGTGCTCTGTGATATCCGCCACCGACAGCTCCGGCAGGGCCGGGATATCGTACACCGTCCCGAAGGGGGATACGGTGTACCTTTATGTCCGCGCCGTGAGCGGAAGCATCTATACTTTCCAGGCCAACGACGGCGACGGAGGGATCCTCGACGGCCTTCCGAAGACTGAGGGCAGCCCGTTCCCGTCGAGCCTTCTCGAGGGGAACGTTCTGTGGTCGCCTTCGTCCTCCGCAGAGATTGCCCTGACCGCCGTTGAGTCGTCTGTATCCGTCTCCGCGGAATCTTCCAACGGACGCCCTCTCAGGGATGCGACGGTATCGGCTGTCTGGTACTATCAGACGGGGAGCGGCAGCCCGTATGCGATAACCGATGATCCATCAACCATATCGACTGCCATCGCCGCCGGCCATGCCGCCGCTGTCGGGCCGACCGGCGCCGGCGGCCTGACCTCGGTGGTCTACAAGGTCCCGAGCGGCCTGCCGTCAGGATGCGCAGCATACCTCGTCATCTCGTTCGCCGGGTTCACGGCCGGGTCCCCCAGGGACGTGTACTCGTTCTCGGTCGCCGACATAAAAGCTGCTGACTCCTCGCCGTCCGGCATACCCGACCTGGCCTCCGGGAAGAACGGCACCGCCGTCCTCTCCGGGACCTTCACAGGGGTCGCATTGGCATCGGATGATGCGGCATACAAATGCTCCGGCACCCTCGCCGGCACCATGCCGCAGGGAGCATCCGCAGCCGTATCGTACGGGGCATCGCAGTCCAGCATGGCGGACCTCATCGTTCCGGCGTCCGACGGCACCTTCTCCTTCTATGTGAAGGCCGGAACGTCGGCGACCGTCACCTGGGCAACCGTCGATGGGTATGCTTTCAGCAACGACCGTTTCACGACGGCTGCCGCCTTCGCGGACTTCACGTATTCCTCAGAGGTGTCCGCGGTCCCCTCGTCCTTCGAGAGGGCGGTCCCCTCAGCCATCGGAGCGTACACGGTCTCGGGGCTCCCGTCCGGAGCAGAGGCCCTGTTCGCTTACACTGTCTCAGGCGCCGGCCACAGGGCTTCCTTCACCTCCGACGGCGGCAGCCTGCGGTTCAGCATCCTGGGATGGGAGGGCGATGCGGTGACCGGCCTGTCCGTCTCCTCCGAAGGGTACTATATGTCGGCCTCGGGGGCGGATTACACTGCGCATGCGATAGTGAAGAAGCAGATCGTGACCTACGCCTCACAAGGCGGTGCCCTGACGAGGAACAACACCGTACCGAACATCTCGCTGACCGTCTACTGCGACGGAACCCAGTATGCCAAGGTCAGCACCGGGTCGGACGGCAGGGCCACCGCCAGCCTGCCCCTGACCGCCGGCCTGAAGTACGTCTACGGGGATTACACGGTGACGGACCGGGTGTCCGAGGCCTCCGACCCGTTCGACGGGTTCCTTTCCGTGAACCTGTACGGGCTGGTGGACACCGAGACGAGCGTGGTCGTGCATGCCAGGTTCATGGCGGTGACGGCCGCAACCGAAGACCAGGCCCCGACATCCGTGGACCTGATTCCGGTGCAGGAGATAAGCGCGAAGACCGGGTCGGAGATACGCCTTGAGGCCCCCGACATGACCGGCTTCAGGTTCAGCGGCTGGATGCTGGACGGCAGCCTGGTCGGGACGGATGCGGTATGCACCCTGCCTGTGACCGCCGACATGGACGGCAAGGCCGTCGTGGCCGCGTACAGCGCAGAGCCTGAGGACAGCGGCAGCGGGATAGACCCGGCGGCCCTTGCCGTCGGGATGCTGGGAGTAGTGATCGCGGTGCTGGCACTTGCTTTCGTGCTCCTCCAGACCAGGAGGGTATGATCATGACGGCTGCAGACCGCGCAACGGAGGCGGAGATATGCTGAAGATACTTGGAACGAGCAGGGTAGACGACTTCAACAGGGTCGTCCTCGAGAACGGCGTGATGGATGCATTGGACATAACTCCGGGAGACAGCGTCCTGCTGTACCGGAGGGAGAACGAGAGCGGAGTGGGCTTATACAAATCGGAGGGGGCGGTCACCACAGACGAGCGCGACTGCCCGAGAAGGAACCATCTCAACGGCCTCCCTGTTGCCTTCAGGGCGGCGTTAGCCGTCTGCCTGGTCCTCGCCACCGCGGCCACAGCGTTCGCGGCGGCTGCCTTCTCAGACCTGTCCGATCCCCTGTTCATAGCCGTTGTGATCATGTGGGCCGTGACGGCCGCGCTGACCGTGTCCGCCATATCGCTGTCCAAGACGGTGGACAGGTACTATGAGTCCCAGGGATTCGCGACCGCCGGCAACCCGTACGTCAGGGACCGCCAGGTCGGCTTCTCGAAGCTCACCGGCGACGGGTACATCTACAGCGGGGAGATCTACATCAACAGCCTGTTCGGCTCCAACCCCTTCGAGGTGGAGGTCAATCTGAGCCTGAAAGACGGCCGCACCCTGCCTATCCTCACGGTCTGCTCCAAGTCCGTCCCGGGGTACAGCGTCTACAAGTTCAGGTTCAAGGAGACCTCGCTGTACGACGGGAGGTTCGATGTTACTATCTCTTATCAGTTCAGCGGGAAGAAGGCGGTCCTCGACGCCAAGTTCGATCTCATCATCGACGACAGCGGGAAGACGGTCATCTCCGACGGGCCTATCGACGCTGAAATGATATTCGATCCGCAGGATGTGCCCGCCTCAGAGGAGGTCCGGACCGAGGAGAGCGGAGCATGAGCGCTGACGTGAAGGAAGCGATCTCCAACAACCTCCTGCTCTACGGGCCCCCGGGCACAGGCAAGACGTACAACGTCGTCAACTACGCCGTGGCCATCATCGAAGGCAGGCCCCTGAAGGACGTCATCGCCGGCGGCTACGACCTGGCACTGAGGAAGTACGACCGGTACACGAAGATCAGGAGGATCGACTTCATGACCTTCCACCAGTCCCTCAGTTACGACGACTTCATCGAGGGGATTAGGCCTGAGGTCCGCGACGACGGGTCGCTCATCTACTCGCCGGTCCCCGGAGTGTTCTATTCCTTCTGCCACGATTCCAAGAAACCGGTGCATGTCGGGGACGGCGTGCCCAAGGACCTGCTGTCCGCCGATCCGGACGCCGCTGTATGGGCGGTGTCCCCAGGAGGGTTTGGTGCCAATCCGGCCAGGGAGAAGGCACTCTCGGACGGCAGCCTTCCGGCCGGATGCCTTCCGAAAGGGATAAGGCCGGGGGACATCGTCATCTCCATGTTCTCTCGCGGCTCGTCCGATGCAGTGGGGATCGTGAAGGATGTAGCCGGCACCGCTGCCTCCGTCGAATGGGCGATCGTGAGGGAGCAGGGCCCGCTGTGCGGCATCGAATCCGATGCACCGGCCCGGCTGAGCTGCACTGCCTCGGATTTCCTCGCCTCCATGGAGAAGGAGTACCCGGTCTTCGAGGACACGGGGAACTGCGTCTTCATCATCGACGAGATAAACAGAGGCAACATCTCGAGGATCTTCGGAGAGCTGATCACTCTGCTCGAATCCTCGAGGAGGCAGGGCATGCCCGAGTGCCTCGAGGTCTTCCTCCCCCAGCTGAAGGTCAAGTTCTCAGTTCCGCAGAAGGTGTACGTGCTCGGAACCATGAACACCGCGGACAGGTCCCTGACCGCGCTCGACACCGCTCTCAGGAGGAGGTTCCAGTTCGTCGAGATGATGCCGGACCCGGACGTGCTAAAGGGCATGAGGATCATGGACGTGGACCTCTCCCGGCTGCTGAGGACCATCAACAAGCGCATCGAGGCCCTGTACGACAGGGAGCATACGCTGGGTCATGCTTATTTCATACACATCAGGAACATGGATGACCTGGCCAAGGTGTTTACCAAGAACATCATCCCCCTCCTGCAGGAGTACTTCTTCGACGATTACGAGAAGATGTGCTGGGTCCTCGGCCATGCGGCGGACCCGAGAAAATGCGATTTCATAAAGCCCAGGAAGCGCACTAACTTCCAGATGATGTTCAACCTCCCGGACGTCTATGATATCGTCTCGAACCCGAGCGTCTACCGCGACCCCGAGTCATACATCGCCATCTACCGCGGAGAGGACGACAGCTGACCCCGGCGGACACCGAATCAATCCAACAATCGGCGGTCTGCGAATAAGATTAATGGGCCGGACCGATACCCTCAGCGGAGGCCGTCAATGGAACCTATCGGCGAGGAACAGGCGTTCGTGTACGTGGAGGGCAGGAAGCTCAGAAGAGGCTATACGACCGGAACATCGGCCGCGGCGGCGGCAGGCGCTGCCGCACGCCTGCTCCTCACCGGCGCTGCCCCGCCCTACATGCGCATACTGACGCCGAAGGGGATAGACGTGGCCGTCGAGGTGGTCTCGGCAGAGGCGACCCAAGATTGTGCGCGTGCATCCGTCCGCAAGGACGGGGGCGACGACGCCGACGATACCAACGGGGCGGAGATCTGCGCCGAGGTCTCCCGCATCCCGGAGGGTTTCGAGGTCGACGGGGGCAGAGGTGTCGGGCGCGTCACCCGCAGGGGGCTGGACCAGCCCGAGGGGAACGCGGCCATCAACCATGTGCCGAGGCAGATGATCGCGGATGCGCTCAGGGATGCCGCGGCCGCCGCCGGCTACGGGGGCGGGCTGAAGGCGGTCATAACCGTGCCGGAGGGGGAGGCCATCGCCAGGAAGACGTTCAACCCCCGCCTGGGCATCGTCGGGGGCATATCGATCCTGGGGACGTCCGGGATCGTGGAGCCCATGAGCGAAACCGCGCTCCTCGGGTCCATAAAGGCGGAGATGAAGGTATTCATGGCCCAGGGCAGGAAATATCTGCTCACGGTGCCGGGGAACTACGGCAAGGATTTCGCCAAGGCATATCCCGGCCTGGAAGGGGACACGCCAGTCGAGTGCAGCAATTTCATAGGGGATTTCCTGGACATGGCTGTCGAGATGGGCGCCGAAGGGGTCCTCCTCGTGGGCAACCTGGGCAAGCTGGTGAAGGTCGCCGGCGGCATCATGAACACCCATTCCCGGAACGCGGACGCCAGGATGGAGATCCTCGCGTCCAATGCGGTCATGGCGGGCGCGGACGCGGAGACGGCGAAGCGCATCATGGGCTGCATATCCACCGACGATGCCCTGGAGGTCCTCGCGGAGAAAGGGCTCATCGGGCCCACCATGGACATCCTGATCCCCAAGATTGAGTTCCATATGCAGCACCGCGTCAGGGGCTCCATTGCGACGGCGGCTGTCGTTTTCTCGACCGAGTTCGGGATACTCGGGGAGACTACGTCCGCGAAGGCCCTGCTGGCCAAGGTGGAGGCGAAAGAATGAAAGCAAGCGTGATAGCGTTCAGCACCAAAGGCTGCGAAACTGCGAAGAAGGTCGCGGAGGCGTTCCCCGAAGGGGCCGCCGAAGTGTATGCGAAGACGTCCATGGACACTCTCGGAGTCCAAAAGGTAGAATGCAGCATGCACAAATGGACCGAGAATGCGTTCGCGGAGGACGACGTCATCGTCTTCGTGGGGGCGATCGGCATTGCCGTCAGGGAGATCGCTCCGTTCGTGAAGAGGAAGGACCTCGACCCCGCGGTCATCGGCATCGATGAGCTGGGACATTACTGCGTGCCTCTACTCTCGGGCCATATCGGGGGCGCGAACGGGTATGCTGTGGAGATCGCCAGGAAGGTCGGGGCCGTGCCGGTCGTGACCACCGCCACCGACATCAACGGGAAGATCTCCATCGATGCCTGGGCGGTGACCAACGGCCTAGACGTCCAGAACCTCGGCGCTATCAAGGACGTCTCGTCTGCGGTCCTCTCCGGATCCCCGGTCGGCCTCGTATCGGACATCCCCGTCGCCGGGGAGGTCCCTGAGGAGCTGTCCGGCGGGAAGGATGCGCCCGTGGGAGTCTACATCGGCTACGATACGTCCGCGAAGCCCTTCCCGGCCACGCTGAGGCTGGTTCCGAGGACCTGCGCCGTCGGCATCGGCTGCCGCCGCGGCACGCCCGAGGAGGCGATCGCCGCCGCGGTCGACGAAGCGTTCGCGAAGATCGGGCTCCCGAAGGAATCCGCCTGCGGGTTCGCCACCATCGACCTGAAGAAGGACGAGGAGGGCCTGATCTCTCTGGCCGGCAGGAGAGGGCTCCCCCTGGCCTGCTATACGGCGGAGGAACTGAAGGAGGTCCCCGGCGAGTTCTCATCCTCCGGGTTCGTGAAATCGGTCACCGGAGTGGACTGCGTCTGCGAGAGGTCGGCGGTGAGGCTCGCCGGCGGCGGGAAGCTCCTCCTGCGGAAGCAGGCCGGCAACGGGGTCACCGTCGCCATCGCCGAAAGGGGCATCTCGCCGTCTTTCGGGAAGCGCTGACGGGAGCCTCAATCAATCCAACCCAGGCTTCCGCGCGTTATCCTATTAACGGGATAGCCCATATGCCGGAGCATGGCAAAGGCACTGGTCTTCGCGGGCACCACCGAAGGCGGGGACATAACAGAGGTTCTGGCCGCGGCGGGCGTGAAGGTTCATGCCTGCGTGGCCACCGAATACGGCAGGACATCCGTCCGGAAAGCGGAGGGCATCGAGGTCTCCGCGCACCCGCTGGCACATGATGAGATGCTCGCCCTGATGAAGGAGTATCCTGTGGTGGTCGACGCCACCCATCCCTATGCGTCGAGGATATCTCAGCACGTCAGGGAAGCATGCGCGGAGGCAGGCGCGGACTACATAAGGCTGGTCCGCCCCGGGTCCGATGCCGGCGGCGCTGTAATAGTCGGATCGGTCAGGGAGGCCGCCGAGTACCTCAGTGACAAGGAAGGGAACATCCTCGCCACGACCGGATCCAAGGAGCTTTCGGAGTACACGGCCATACCGGATTACCGGAACAGGGTGTTCGCCCGCGTCCTCTCGCTCCCCAAGGTGGCCGAGGAGTGCGCGGCCCTGGGGTTCGAGGGGAAGAACATCTTCCTCATGCAGGGCCCGTTCTGCGAGGAGCTCGACTACGGCATGCTCCTGCAGACCGGCGCCAAATGGCTGGTGACCAAGGACTCCGGCGTCCCCGGCGGTTTCGGCGAGAAGATGCGCGCCGCCGCCCGCGCAGGCGCCAGGGTCGTCCTCGTCGGCAGGCCCCCCGAGCAGCCGGGGCAGGGCTTCGCGGAGACCGTCCGCATCCTGGAGGAGAAGCTTGGTGTCCCTCTGCAGATGCCCAAGCGCCGCATCGCCGTCGTCGGCATCGGCGTGGGCCCCGGGACCGGCCTGACCTCCGCCGCGGCCGAGGCCGTCCGCTCCAGCGATCTCGTCGTCGGAGCAGGACGCATGCTGGCTATCCCGGAGGCCGAAGGCAAGCCGAAGCTCGAGGAATATGCCGCGCCGAAGATACTGGCATATCTGAAGGACCATCCCGAGTACAGGAATGCCGCCCTGCTGTGCTCCGGCGACGTCGGGTTCTACAGCGCCGCCCGGCAGATGCTGGAGCAGGCCGACCCGGAGGAGTTCGAGACCGAGGCCCACTGCGGCATCTCGTCAGTGCAGTACATGTGCGCCCGCGCGGGCATCCCGTGGCAGGACGTGAACCTGGTCAGCGCCCACGGAAGGGACGCGAACGCGGCGGGAGAGGTCAGGACCCACCCCGTATCTTTCCTGATACTGAACGGCGCCGAAGGGACCAGGGAGGTCTGCAGGCAGCTGAACGGGTACGGTCTGGAAGATGTATCGGTCGATGTCGGCTGCGACCTCGGATACCCGGAGGAGATGTTCGTCAGCGGGCATCCCGCGGACATCCTGAAGGCCGAGCTTGGCAATCTGTGCTGCGCCCTTGTGTTCAACCCGAGGCCCGACACCAGGGACCCGATCGGCATCCCGGATGCAGATTTCATCAGGGGCGATGCCCCCATGACCAAGTCCGAGATCAGGTCGCTGTCCGTGGCCAAGCTGAGGCTCTCCCCCGATTCCGTCGTCTACGATGTGGGGGCGGGGACCGGCTCCGTATCGGTAGAGATGGCGCTGGCGGCATACCGCGGCAGGGTCTATGCGGTGGAGAAGGAGGAAGCGGCCGCGGATCTCATCGATGCCAACAGGAAGAAGCTGGGGGCGCCCAATGTCGAGATCGTCAAAGGCTTCGCCCCCGAGGCGCTGGAAGGCCTTCCGGCCCCCACCCATGCGTTCATCGGAGGGTCCTCCGGGAACCTGAAGGAGATCGTCTCCTGCATCCTGGCCAAGAACCCGTCCTGCCGGATAGCGGTCAATGCCGTCACCCTCGAGACCCTCTCCGAGATCCTGGAGATACCCAAGGCCTGCGCCGCCGACCAGGAGGAGATCGTCTGCGTGAACGCCGCGGGCGCGAGGCATCTCGGCCGCTACAGCCTCATGACGGCGCAGAACCCCGTGTACATAGCGGTCTTCAGGGGGCGCGGGAACTGAGCGTCCGTCCCCGCGTGATGATCGCCGCGCCCTCGTCGGGGAGCGGGAAGACCACCGCCGTCTGCGGAATCCTGCAGGCGCTGGTCAACCGGAAGATGAAGGTCTCGTCGTTCAAGTGCGGGCCCGATTACATCGACCCGATGTTCCATGAGAAGGTCATCGGGACCAAGTCCAGGAACCTCGACAGCTTCTTCACCGACGACGGAACGCTCCGCTACCTGTTCGTGCGCGGGTCCGAGGGGACGGACATCTCGGTCATCGAGGCGGTCATGGGCTTCTACGACGGCAGGTCGACTGACTCCGTGATCGGCTCGTCGTATGAGATATCAGAGAAGACCCAGACTCCCGTGATACTGCTGGTCAACGGCCGCGGGGCTGCGATCTCCATCGCAGCTATGGTCAAGGGCTTCAGGGACTTCAGGCCCAACCTCATCAGGGGCTGCATCCTGAACAACGTCAGCGCCCAGACCTTCGCTTCGCTGAAGCCGGTAATCGAGAAGGAGACCGGGGTCGAAGTTATCGGATACATACCCAAGCTGAAGGACATGGTGCTCAGCAGCAGGCATCTCGGGCTTGTTCTCCCTGATGAAGTGGAGGAGCTCAGGGACGGCCTGAACAAACTGGCCGGCATCCTCGAGGAATCTCTGGACATCGGGAGGATCATCGAGATCGCCGGGACCGCTCCGGAGATCTCCGGCGAGGCTCCCGCCCACGGGAAGCTGGACAGGACGGTGAAGGTCGGCCTGGCCTCCGACGAGGCGTTCTGCTTCACCTATGCCGACAACATTCTGCTCCTGCAGGAGTGCGGGGCCGAGATCGTCCCCTTCTCGCCCATGAGGGATGCCCGCATACCGGACGGCGTGGAGGGCATAATCCTCTCCGGAGGGTATCCGGAGCTGCACGGCGCCGAGCTCAGCGGCAACACATCCATGCTCGAGGACATGCGCAGGAAGATCGGCGCCGGGATGCCCGTCCTCGCCGAGTGCGGCGGCTTCATGTACCTCCACGAGAGGATGGAGGACGCCGACGGGAAGGTATGGCCGATGGCCGGCATAATCAAGGGAGAGGTCAGGAACACGGGGCACCTGAAGAGGTTCGGCTACGTCACCCTCTCGTCGGAGGACCCGGGATCCATCATCGCAGGCGGGGTGAAAGGCCACGAGTTCCACTACTGGGACAGTTCCAACTGCGGCAGCTCGTGGAAGGGCGTGAAGACGTCCGGCAAGGTCTACGACTGCGGCCATGAGGAGGGGAACATATCGGTCGGGTTCCCTCATCTCTATTATTATTCCAATCCCGAAGTCCCCTACCGCTTCCTGAAAAGATGCGAAGCGTGGGGCTCCGGGAAGAAGGCCCGATTGTAAAACAGAACGGGCCGGAAAGGGGCCTGCGCCCCTCTCCCGGCTCAGATATCGACGCCGCCCATCAGCGATTCGCTGACCAGGGCGACGGCGAAGCAGATGGCTATCCCGATCAGGAAGATCAGCATCTGCGTGTTGTCCCTCTTCTCGTGGCGGAACGCCTCCGGGATCATGTCGCACATGGTCACGAAGGCGAAGATGCCGACGGAGAAGCACAGCGCGATGCCGGCGGTCTCGAGCCCGCCGGTGTCCATGGCGAAGTACGACACGATGGCGGCCAGCGGGGATATGGCGCTGAAAGCGACAAGGTACAGCCAGGCACGGTTGTGGCTGTGGGACATGAGCATGGTGGAGGACAGGGAGAACACCACCACGGACTTGTGGAGGCACAGGGCTATGAGCACCATGATGCCGACATCCTCTCCGGCGATGAACGCCGCCGCGAGGGCGAGGCCGTCGAAGAAGGAATGGATCGCGAGGCCGATGAAGGCCGAGAGCGACGTGATGTCGTGCTCCGTCTCCTCGCAGGCATCTTCTTTCATCAGATATTTCTTGACCAGGAAATCCGCTACGAACAGCAGGAGGAACCCGCAGAGCATGGCGACGGCCATGGTGTCCTCGGAGACTCCGTTGTCCCAGCTCCTCTCGAGGGCCTCCGGGAGCAGCATAAGGAACAGCACTCCGACCATCACTCCCGCGCTGAACGTGATCAGGCGGTGCAGGTCCCTGTGCTTCTCCCTTCCGATGATGAAGGGGATCCTCGCGGCCGCCAGGGTGACCGCGAATATGACCAGTGCGAACACTATGATCGCGGTGTCGTCGTTCATGCTCCGCCCATTCCCTTCTTTTATTATTAAAAGATGTTTGACTTGTTATTAACAAACGCTTCCGTGCGGCTTCTATGTTATTAATCGGTTTGCAATCTCTTAATAACATCCACATGTGTAACTCGGACATGGCGATTGTGAGCGTTTCCCTCAGCGAGGAGAACATTGCCGAGCTCGACAGGATACAGGAGACATTCGGATTCAGCGGGCGCTCGGAGGCTGTCCGTGCGGCCATCGCGTCCGAGATAGAGAAGATGGACGACATGGAGAATCTGAAAGGCCTGACGGAGGGGGTTCTCATCACCATCCGCCGCGACCATTCGGACCCGTGGATGAGCATAATCCAAGCAAAGCATCAGGACGCCATCAAGACGCAGCTCCATTCTCACCTGAAGAACAAGAAATGCCTCGAGGTGATGGTGATCTCCTGCGACGCCGAGGACCTCAAGGAGATGCTCCGGGAGATAGAGCGCACAGGGAAGGCGGACTACGTCAGATTCGTGAGCGGGTGACCCTCCGAGAACATAGCCAGATGCCGATTTTTTACAAGCGATGGCTTCCCGTCCGCGCGGCCGTCGCGCTCCGTCCAGCACATGCTCGGAGAATCTATTAAATATCGACTTTCCGATAGAGTTGGCGGATGGATTCAAATGCACTCGGGAAATGCATTAGCGGACAGCGTCAGCGCTGTTTTTTCGAAGATAGCCGGCAAGCTTAAGACTCTGGGGCGGCGCATCAGGCTCTCCGTCGAGAACGAGGACGAGGAGCTCGAGCCCAGGGACTTCAGCTCTCAGCGCACGGCCCGCATATCGTCTCCTTCGGCCCGCGGGCTCGGAGCAGGCTATGAGGGGAAGGACGGGAACGGCTCGCCCGTCTACATCAGGAAGCAGTCCGAGGACGCGGACTTCGGCGGAACGCCGGAGTACACGCCCGTGTACAGGCCGGTCTACGACGACCAGATGAAGGGCTTCGAGACCACCGAGGCCCCCGCCGCCGAGACCGATGAGGACATGCCCTTTATGTTCCAGAGGAAGAGGCCCGAGTACAAGCGCGTCGATTATACCAAGACCGAGGTCATCACAGGCGAGCCGATCAACCAGTACAGCGATGATGCTGTCCCCGACGGTCTCATGGACATAGGGAAGACCGCGCCCGCCGAGGCAGCCCCTGCAGCGGAGGTCCCGGAGGTCCCTGTCGCTGCCGCTGTTTCCGATCTGACCGAGGAAGCGCCCGCTGCCGAGGTTTCCGCAGAGGTTCCCGAGGCCCCTGTCGCCGTCATCGAGGAGGTGCCTGCAGAGCCTGAGGCGGCTCCCGTCACAGAGATTCCCGAGGTTCCAGCGGCTGTCAGTGTCTCCGACCTGACCGAGGAGGCCCCCGCCGTTCCTGCGGCAGCAGCATCGGAAGCTCCTGCCGAGGCTGCCGCTGTTCCCGAGGCGGAGGTCCCTGAGATTGCTGAGGTATCCGTTCCCGCCGAGCCTGCAGCGGAGGTCCCCGAGGCACCTGCAGAGGACTCTGCCGAGCCCGAGATCAGCACTGACGACATCATGTTCCAGCTGGCCATCGCAAGCACCGACGCAGAGGCCCTCTATGCCGCGATCGAAGAGGCAAGCGCCTTCGTCCGCCCCGAGGCCATCGCGGCCGAGCAGTCTGAGTACGAGGAGAGCAGCGTAGACGCGGCCCTCCTCAGCGAGGCCGCTGAGGCGGTTCCCGCAGCAGAGGTCCCCGCCGCCGCTGAGGCGCCTTCCGAGCCGGAGCAGCCCGCACATCCGTACAGGATCCCGGAGACCGGCATGCTGGCACTTCCTGCCGCGGTCTCCGTCGAGGCCCTCGGTGCGCCTGCAGCCTCCGCGCCTGCCATCGCCGCGGCGGCCGAGGTGCCTGTCCTGCCCGCTCCTTCCGCATCCGCGCCGGTCACCAGCACCGTGGTGGCCGTTCCCAGGCTGCCCAAGAAGACCCTCGAGGAGCTCGAGGCGGAGGCGTCCGAGCGCCAGCCCTTCCCGGAGCCGTCCTCCGAAGGCATCGCGGCCGGAGAGGACATAGACTACATCGTCCCCTCCTCGCCGCTCAATGTCGCCGAGACCAGGATGACCGGCACCGTGTCCGGCGTCAGGACCAGGACCGTCACCGAGATCGTCGACCTCGACCGCGACCTGCTGTTCACGGCCAGGGGCGACATGCTCAGCGACGAGATCCTCTCCATGGACTGCACCTCCGACGATGACTCGGAGCTCCCCGAGGACGGCCTCGAGGGCTATGACCGCAGGTTCAAGATCAGGATGAAGCCCCAGCCCAGGGAGGCTCCCCGCGCCGCAGTCCAGATCCCCCCGGTCCTGATGAAGATGGGGTACGTCCCCTACCGCTTCACCGGCGACCTGAGGTCCCTGAGGCACTGAACCTGCCGGGCCTCCCCGGCCCGGAAACATCTTCCGCTGTTCCTTTTCCGTCATTCCGCGCGCGCGGACTCGTGCGTTTTATAAGCCCAATCCAGATATCTCTTCCCCATGGAACTGCTTCCGATCCTTCTGATGCTGGTAGTGCTCTTCTTCTTGGCACGCATCGGAAACCGTGTCGTTGAGCACTTCGGCATCCCCGGCCTTATCGGGGAGATAATCGTCGGCATAATCATCGCCAACCTGACATTCGGGGACTGGTCGCTGCTCGAGGACGGCCTGGAACTGATCATGCCGGAGCCCGGGGAGGACTCCACGAACACCAATTATTCCGTGCTCTATGCTCTGAGCGAGCTCGGCGTCATCTTCCTGCTGTTCTCGGTAGGCCTGGAGACCAAGGTCAACGACCTGCTGAAAGTGGGCAAGAGCGCCATGTACGTCGCGGTGCTGGGTGTCATCGTCCCGTTCATCCTCGGATACGCCTACATCGAGCTCAACGACGGGAACTTCCACCATGCGATGTTCCTCGCCGCCGCCATGGTCGCCACCTCCGTGGGCATCACCGCCCGCGTCATCAAGGAGATGGGGATGATGAACAAGCTCGAATCGAGGATCATCATCGGCGCCGCCGTCATCGATGATGTTCTCGGCATGATCGTCCTCGCGATCGTCAAAGGGGTCGCAGGGACCGACGGGGGCATATCCGTCGGAGCAGTGGCCGAGGTCATAATCGTGGCCGCGGTGTTCGTCCTCGTGGCCATCGCCTTCGCCAAGTACGCCATGCCGAAGATAGTGGACAAGGCGGCCGGCTACGCGAGGAGGAAGGAGAAGACCCAGGGAGTCGATGTGTTCGCCATCGCCATCCTCGTCTGCCTGTTCATGGCCTGGCTGGCGGAGTCCATCGGCCTGGCGGCCATCATCGGGTCCTTCCTCGCCGGCATGCTGTTCGCCGATTACGCCGAGAAATGGAACCTCAGCCACAAGGTGGACGTGCTGACCACCTTCATGATCTCGTTCTTCTTCCTCCACGTCGGGATGCAGGTCAACATCAGCGACTTGAAGGACACCGAGGTCATCATCGAGGCGGTGGTGGTCATAATACTCGCGGTGATCGGCAAGTACGTCGGCTGCGGGCTCGGCGCCAAGGCCGCGGACAGGAGCCTGTCCAAGAGCTCTGTCAACATCGTCGGCGTGGGCATGATCCCCAGGGGAGAGGTGGGCATAATCGTCGCCTCCATCGGCCTGAACACCATCGTGGACGGCGCGCCTGCGCTTTCCAACTCCCTGTACACGGTCATCGTGCTGATGGCGGTCGCCACCACCATAATCGCGCCTCCGATCCTCTCGAAGCTGTACGCGAAGAAGTACCCGCCCGAGGCCATGGAGCTGGAGACGGACAACAACTGCCCCATCTGATGAAGGGGCGCCGGGCCTAACGGCCCGGAACATTTTTTATTTTCTTTTTCAGCCGCAAGGAATAGGTTCCGGCGGAACAGACCCAGCAAGATAACAGGCCGATGATAATTATTGCAGCGGATGCTTCGCGCATCCGCCGGTTCTTTAAGAAAATAGGGGCGATGCCCCAGTCCCGCTCAGTTCACAGGGATGAACACAGGCAGGACGATGATGAGGATGGTGAAGGCTATCGCGAGGGCGACGACCGTCCTGGGGCCTACCTTGATTCCTTTCTGATCTTCGGAGTCGAAGTACCTCATCAGCCCTGCGGACGATGAGAAGGATTGGCCCTTGTCTTCTTTTGCCATTGCGCTTTCGTATCATAGGACCGTATTTAATATATTCCCTTATAGGCGCGGAAACGGATCCTCCCGGACGCCCGGATTTGGGCAAATAATTTTTATAAGATACACCTAGACGCGCACGATCGCAATGCACTGGGCAGACGTAATCGCCAAGGACATCGCCGAGAAGGCGGAGCATCCCCTCATCGCCACCGGCATCAGTCCCACCGGCATCATTCATGTAGGCAGCCTCAGGGAGGCAATCACCGGAGAATCCATCAGGAGCGCCGTCGAGGGGCTCGGGAAGGACGTCAGGCTCATCTACCTCATCGATTCCTTCGATCCTCTCAGGAAGAGGTACGATTTCCTTCCGGCGGAGTACGAGAAATACGTCGGGATGCCCATCTGCAGGATACCCTGCCCCTGCGGGAAGCACAAGAACTACGCCCACCACTTCGTGCAGCCTTTCCTCGATGCAGTCAACGACCTCGGGGTCCACTGCGAGATCATCTGGACCTCCGACCTCTACAGGGAGGGCAAGTTCGACAAGGCCATCGACCTGACGTTCAAGAAGAGGCAGCAGATCATCCAGATCCTGCACGAGGTCTCCGGCAAGCCCGCCGACCCCAACTACGCCCCGTACAACCCCATCTGCTCGAAGTGCGGCAGGTACACCAAGCCCATCTTCGACACGTACGAGTACCCGTACGTCGAGTACCAGTGCAGCTGCGGGTTCCACGGCAAGGCTGACATCCGCACGGACGACGGCAAGCTGACGTGGAGATGCGAGTGGCCGGCCAAGTGGATGATCTTCGGCACCTCCGCCGAGCCCTTCGGGAAGGACCACGCCGCCGCTGGAGGGTCCTACGACACCGGGAAGAGGATCGTCAAGGAGATCTTCGGATGCGAGCCCCCGTACCCCGTGCCCTATGAGTTCGTCCAGCTCAAGGGCGTCGGGCAGATGCACAAGTCCACCGGCTCGTCCGTCACTGGCCTCGACGCCATCAAGATGACCCCTCCCGAGGTCCTCAACTACCTGTTCCTCAGGGTCCTGCCGTCCAGGGCCATCGATTACGACTCCGGCCTGGGCCTCCTCGACATGGCCGACGAGTACGACCGCATGGAGGTCGCCTACTTCACCAAGCAATACTCCGAGGCGGAGGAGAACGCCGTCCGCGCCTACGAGATCGCTCAGCACAACCACGTTCCCAAGAGGCAGCCCGTCGAGGTGTCCATGAAGCACCTGTGCAACGTCGTCCAGATGGCCCCCGGCGACTTCGAGAAGCAGCTCGAGATCGTGAAGAGGACCGTCGACCTCTCCGATGCCTCTGCCGACGACATCGCAAGGCTGAAGGTCAGGTGCCAGTGCCTCGAGTTCTGGCTGATGGCCTTCGCTCCCGACGTGGTCAAGTTCTCGATCCAGAAGACCATCCCCGCAGGCACCAAGCTCATGATGAACGACAAGGGATTCCTGCAGTCCCTGGTGGCGAGGATGAACGACTGCAACTGGGATTCTGACACCATCGTCAACATCATATCCGAGTGCGGGAAGGCCTCGCCCATCGGCATGAAGAACGCTTACAAGGTCATCTACAACCTCATCATCGGCAAGGACAGGGGGCCGAGGCTCGGTCCCTTCCTGGCCTCGATGGACAAGCAGTTCGTCATAAATAGGTTCAATCAGGCCGCTTACAACTGAGCGGCCCCGGGGGACCGGGTCCCCCGATTTTTTTTCCATTTCATCCGAAGCATGCGCGGACGTGGATCGCCCGCGGGTGTCCGAAATAAGGCCTGTATGTCTGTCAGGCGGTCATGCCGGGACATGACGGCCGTCCGATATCAGCGGACGGCCGCATCCACCGTCACAGCAGACCGAGGGCGCTCAGCTTCTCGGGGAGGTACGTATCGGTTACGTAATCCAGCCCGTACTTCGCCAGCGCCTGCTGCTCAGCTTTCTTCCCCATGTCGAGCATGGCGTGGATCTCGCTGTCCCAGAACTCGTCGTTGAACCTCGGGTCGGAGAGCTCCGCATGGAGGGCCCCGATATCCTTGTCGTTCAGCTTGTCGGTCGGGAGGTCGTAGTTTAGGATGTCTGACGCGGTGATGCCGATGAACTGGGCGGTGGGAGTGGCCAGGTAATCGGAGATGTGCGCGGTCTTGATGGCCCCGTAGGCGACGGAGGCGAAGATCCTGAACGACCACGGGTCGCCGTCGGTGAAGACCACGACCGGGAGGCCGTTCTCCTCGTTCAGTCTCTTTATGAGCCTCCTGGTGGACCTGGCGGGCTGTCCGGAGAGGTGGACGAGGCAGCAGTTCGCCCTCTCGGGGAAACCGTTCTCGATCAGCCTGGCGTACATACCTCCTGTCTCCAGGGCCATCACGAACTTGACGTCCTGGCTCTTGATCTGGAAGGTCTCGTTCTCGACGCTGTAGGGCACGGCGAAGCCCTGCTCGGACACATCGTCCATGCAGTTGATGTCCTTCATGCCCTTCTTCGTCATGGTGCGGAAGGTGACGTTCCCGTAGACGTGCGCGCCGGACTCCTCGGGCCTGAGCTTGAAGTCCTCCCTCATGCAGTGGGTCATGGTCTCCAGGTCCTCGGCCAGGAGGTTGCCTTCGTCCTGTGTGTGGAACTTGGCCGCGTACCAGCCCTCGGAGATGTAGTACATCTCCCTTAGGGTGGAGGACTTGTTCTCCCTGATCATCTCGTTGATGAAGTCGGTGGTGTAGGCCGTCCTCAGCATGGTCGTGGCGCCCTGGGTCGTCTTCGCGGTCCTGACGGTCTTCATGCTGCCGTACTTCCAGACCTGGGTCATGGGGTCGAACTCGATGTTCCTCTTCGACCTCAGCGGGAGGGTCATCGTGGGGATGTCCCCTCTGTCCAGGGCATCGTACACACCGGTGGCGACCCCCGTGAGCTTCTCCATCGCGTCCTTCTGCCTGTCGTTCATTCGTCTCCCTCCTCTTTCTCGAATTCCTCTTCTTCCAGTTCCTCCTCCTTCTCGGACTCTTCGTCGGAGTCGTCCGCCGGGACGTCCTCCTCCGACTCGGTTATCTCCATGCCCTTGATGCCCCAGTCCCCGGGCAGGGCCTCGGCGCCCATGACTATGACAGGATTGATCCCGGAGACGTAGATGTCGTCCGGGTCGAAGGTGTCGGCCATCTCCCCGGTGAGCTCGAAGGAGATCTGCACGGACTTGGAGGATTCCAGGTCCCTCACCACCCACTGCGTCTTCCCTTCCTCGTTCGAGGAGTCGTAGAACGGCGATCCGGTCACGCGCTCGTTGACGCAGTCGGCTGGGAGCGCGGCATGGAGCA
This sequence comes from Methanomassiliicoccales archaeon LGM-DZ1, assembly GCA_030168595.1. Lineage (NCBI taxonomy): Archaea > Methanobacteriati > Thermoplasmatota > Thermoplasmata > Methanomassiliicoccales > Methanomassiliicoccales archaeon LGM-DZ1. Next base: position 1,545,152 of record CP115556.1, read on the forward strand.
TGAAGGTGTGGGGGCGGACCGTGTAGTTGTAGATGGTGTAGCTGATCGCGTACCCCTTCTCGGTTTTCTCCTTCTTCGGCTCTATCCATACCACGTTCATGATCTTCGTGATGGTGCGGCTGAGGTCAGGCACCGGCCTGCCGAGCTGGGCGGAGATCTTGTTCGCCAGGTCCGGGAGGATTTTCTGGACGATGTCGAACTTCTCGTGGGTCTTGCTCTTGCGCTCCATCTTGTTCAGGTGCGACTTGAGGTTCCTGGCGACCAGCCTGAGGGCGTTGATGATCTCGTCGTAGATCTCCGGGATGGAGGCGATGGCCTCCTTCCCTTCGGAGGTGAACGGGACCTTGGTGGATGCGACGTGCACGAGGATGATGGCGGGGCCGAACGGCATGCCCTTCCCGCCTCTCTGCTCCAGGCCGTACCTGCGCCAGTCGAAGTCCTGGACGGCCTTGGTTATGACGTCCGCGCCCTGCTGGTAGAGCAGGGGGACGCGGTTGGCGAACCTCATGATGGTCACCTGCCCGTCCGAGGGGATCTCGCCTCCGTAGACGATGCCTGCTTCGACGGTGAACGGGTTCCCGGACACCGCATGGGCGGGGCGGGTGACCGGGGTCGCGTAGTATTCGGGGCGCAGTCCGTCGAGGATGTGCATGAGCCCCTTCTTGATCAGTATGTCCCCTATGGGCGAGAGGCAGTCGGCGGGCGGCTCCATGATCTTCGTGTCCGCGATGGCCGAGATGAGCTTCATGCTGCCCTCGCGGCCGAGGTCCGCCGGTTTCGATGCGGGGTCGACGCCTGCTTTCTTGCAGATGTCGTTGGCGATGCGGGCGGTCATCCTGCAGAAGTCGTTCTTCAGGAAGTCCCTGACCGTGGGCTGCTCCGAAAGGGAGGAATAGGTCATCATGTCGCCTATCTCCATGCCTTTAGGATGGGGCTTGATCTCGACGGCCTTCGGCGGCATGATGTCCGTCGCCCTCTCGAAGGTGTAGACCTTGCCGTCGGGGTCGTGGAACTCGATCCTGGCATGGGGGTTGACGATGGCAGTCTCCTTCAGATACTCGAAGATGGACTGCTTCCCGGTGATGTAGCGTCCTTTGGTGGTGTACTCTATGAGCGTCCCGTGGGCCTTGTCGACCCAGGGGAACGGGCGGTCGTTGGTAACGATCGGGCGGTTGGTCTTCGTATCGACGGCGATGTCCATCTCCCAGGCTACCTCATCCTCGCCCTCGATCCTCGAAGCGATGTGGGCGGGCCTCCCCGTCGACACGTTGGCGTACATGACGGTGGCGGAGATCCCGATACCCTGCTGCCCCCTGGACTGCCTCATGGCGTGGAAGCGGGAGCCGTAGAGCAGGCGCCCGAAGACGTTCGGCATGGCGCGGTGCACGATGCCGGGCCCGTTGTCCTCGATCGAGACATGGAAATCCTCGTCGCCGACCTTCGATATCTTGACAATCACGTCAGGGAGGATCTCGGCCTCCTCGCAGGCATCCAACGAATTGTCGACCGCCTCCTTCACTCCCATCAGGAGCGATTTGGCGCGCGAGTCGAATCCGAGGATTTGCTTGTTCTTCTCGAAAAATTCGGTGACGGAGATCTCATGCTGTTTGTCGGCGAGCTCCTCCGCGGTAGCCCTCCGAGTCCTGGACGCCTTTGCCGTCCCGGTATCGTTTCCCATCGGACCTCCAATGGGATTGAAGTTTATTATCGTTGCCCAGGATATCAGCGGTATATCATCTGGCACATTGTTTCGGCATGGCATATGCCAGCATACGGTGGAGTCTGCCTGCGGCCGATACGGGGCAGAGAAGAGAGGGCATGCAGGAACCCTGCGGCGATAGCCAGAAGTGCAATTGAACATGCCACAATCAGACGCTGTTTTCAGGGAATCAAATTGTACGAATATAATACCCAGAGAATTGGCGCTTCTACATTTTCGGAATCAGTAAGACCAACAATATTCATATAGGAAAAGCAATTCCGTACTCATGTCATTCCTTGACGACACTAAAACCGTAGGAACGGCAATATGGGCTATCGGTATCCTCGAGATCATCGCAGCCATCATCCTCTTCGTCGGAGCATTCGTCGATGACGACATGAACGACGAGGTTGTTGGCTGGGTTATCCTCGGAGTCGGAGAGCTCATCTGCGCCATTATCTACTTCGCATTCGGACAGCAGATTCGCGGTGGAAAGCAGGTCCACAACAAGATCATCGACAAGCTCGAAGTCACCTCCGGCGAGGACACCTCCTCCAAATTCGGAGTCCTGACCCAGCTCGTCCACGTTGTCGGATACACCACCGTTGTTATCGGTATCTTCTACATCATCGGGTCCTTCGGATTCGACGACATCGGAGGAAGCATCGTTACCGGAATCATCGATCTGATCATCGGTATCATCATCCTCTGGGTCTACAAGAAGATCACCGACGGCAACGTCACCACCTTCGACAAGGTCATGTGGGTCGTCCTCATCGTCGTCTTCATCATCTGCATCATCTCGGCTCTGCTGAGCATGTTCGGCGGCGACGGCGTCGGGCTCATCATCTCCCTGATCGTCGGTATCCTCAACTTCATCGTCTACATCTGCATGCTCGTTTGGATGTTCGACGCTGACGTTAAGGCCAAGTTCGGAATGTGAAACCGATTTAAACTGAAAATGGGCGCCCTCGGGCGCCCAACCTTCTTTTTCTTCTTCTCTATAATTCTGTGATGCCGGGTATACTCCGGAAGCAAGTCTGCGCCGATCGGCCCCCCTAATAGGAATCCCATCTGCAGTGCTGTGCTTCACCGACGTCTTCTGTGCCTTTATCCACGGCTGTTCCTCCTATCCGCGCTTGCAGTGCCTTCAGAGGGCTGTTAGATCGGGTGACAGTCAGGGCTCTCCGACACCCTGAGCATACAGTATATTTCCATTGCATCCGCATTCCGCATTCTTCTGTATGGCCGGCTGTGCACCCTTGCAGGACCAGCATACGGCCGTGTGCCGGCAATCGTTTCAAATCTGCGCATGGTGCGGGTGTTTGCGGTCGACGGGGCAGGCACATTCAACGGTGTCTGCCATCTGTGATGCGTGCATCGTAATGAGGCTGAGGGGCTGGGGCCCTGTTCATCAGATCTCAGCATAGAACAATGAAAACCGCCCCTGTTCGGGGCCAAAGGGTTTCGGGGGGGAGCTCCCCCCGTTTTGCAGCTTCAGAGCTTCCTGCCGCACTTGGGGCAGACCTCTGCGCCGTCAGGCAGCTCGCATCCGCATCCGGGGCAGACGGCCCTCTCGGATACTTTCTCGATGCTGCCGTCGGACTTCACGATGTCCTGCTCCTCGCCGTCGAACTTGGCTCCGCACTTGGGGCAGACCTTGGCATCGGAGGGGACCTCGGCGCCGCATTCGGAGCACTGGAAGAAGTCGGTCTTCTTCGGCTTCATGGATTCGGGGCGGTTGATGTAGGTCCCGCACTTCCTGCACTTGATCTCTCCCGGGAGGATCAGCGCGCCGCAGTTGTCGCACCTGCCGTATCCCTGGGGGTACAGCCTGCCTTCCTTCTCCATCTTGGACCTGGTCTTGTTGACCCTGTCCCTGATGAGCCAGACCATTCCGACTATGAGGAAGAACATGATCATGACGTACAGCATGGCATCGGCGCATCCGACGAAGCTGGGGCCGTTCTTGTCCGCTCCGGTGTAGCCGGTGAGGCTCGCGGTGGACACAGAGCTGCTGTCGAAGGCCCAGTCCGATGCGCTGTCCCTGTAGGTGTAAACGGCAGTCCCGGAGGACTCATCCTTATCGAAGCAGGTTCCGACGATCAGGTCGAGCTCCCAGAGGGTGTCGGTGCTGAGGGTCTTCTCGTTGAGGGTGAAGACTGCGTGCCCGGTGGTGCCGGACTCGTTGGTGACGGTCACCGTATTGCTGCTCGCAGGCGCGGTCGCGCCGCTTTCGATGGTCTTGATGACATAGGCGTCGGCCGAGTCGGCCCGGGGATAGGTGAACAGGATCTGGTTGACGTGCGCAGTGTACAGGACGATGGAGTCGCCCTCGTATCCTTCGGTGTTGTAATCGAACTCGACGGTGTAGATGCCGTCATCGGTATAGGTGTACGTTACATTGGAGAATGCGCCGTGGTCGCTCGGGGTCTTGTCGCTGTTAGCGTCGATGAACTCGGGGGCCACAGATAGACCGCCTACGACGATCCCGACGACAGCGAACACAGCTCCGAAGGCCGCGATATCCCTGGTCTTGACCTTAGTCAGCCTGGGGAAGATGTAGAGGATGACGGCGGTCAGCAGCCATCCGATGACCGATCCTCCCAGTCCGATGCAGAGGATTATCAGGCCCAGCGCGAAGGCGATGATCATCGCCACGAACTGTTTGGTGGTGATCGAGCGGAACACTGTTTTGTTCCAGTCGATGCTGCCTCCCTTTTTGTCTGCCATGGTCGGGAGTTATCCCACCTGTTCATATAAAGATACCCGACAGGCTCTGGACGGGCGCTATTACAGCTTCCGGGGCTGGCATTCGGGGCACCAATAGGCGCTCCTGCCGCAGATGCGCGAGCGTATCAGAGGCGTTCCGCACACGGAGCACGGTTCCCCCTCCCGTCCGTAGACGTTCAGGTAATCGATGTCGTAATACTTCCTTCCCTTTCCCCCGAGGTAGTCCTCGGCGGTGACAGCGTTCTTGGCTATCGCGAACTCAACGGTCTCGCGTATGCAGTGCGCAACAGCATCCCAATCGCTCGGGCTCAGCGAAGAGCACGGGTCCAGGGGGCAGATCCCGGCGCGGAACAGGGTCTCGCCCGCCCAGATGTTGCCGAGGCCGGCCACTGCGGACTGGTCCATGATAGCGGCCTGCACAGGCGTGCTCCTGCCGGACAGCGTCATGCACAGGTATTCGCCGGTGAGAGATAGGTCGCCGGGCTCCGGGCCCATCGAGCCGATCCCGGAACAGTCATCCTTCTCCCCCTTTCCGAAGACCCAGACTGCTCCGAAGCGCCGCATGTCCGAGAAACGCATCTGCGAGCCGTCATCGAAGGAGGCCGTGATGTGCGTGTGCTTCTCTATAGGGAACTCTGCGGGGCAGACGTACAGTTGCCCCGTCATCCCGAAGCGGATGACCGCGGTAATTCCGCTGTCATGGCTTATGATCAGCGCTTTCCCGCGCCTGCCGATCCCCGTCACGGTGCTCCCCTCCAGCATCCGCATGCCCTCCGGCGTCGTGTTCTTCAGTATGCGGGTGCCGTCGGCCTTCACTGAGACGATCCGGCGCCCGACGGCCAGAGGGGCGACGTTCCTCCTGACCGTTTCTATCTCGGGAAGTTCTGGCATATTGATGCGTTATATGCTGAGGACGGTTAAAAACGATAAGCCCTTAATATGCGATACCAATCAGCAGGGCAGGAGGCGTGACGGATGGCGACGATCGAAGAACAGATTGAAGAGCTCGAGAAGGAGATCTCCAACACCAAGAAGAACAAGGCCACCGAAGCGCACATAGGCAAGCTGAAGGCGAAGATAGCCAAGCTCTCCATGGAGAGGGAGCACAGGCTGGAGCAGTCGAGGGCAGGCGGAGGGACCAGAGGGTTCTACGTCAAGAAGGCCGGCAACGCGACGGTCGCGCTGGTCGGTTTCCCGTCCGTGGGAAAGTCCACGCTGCTCAACCAGCTGACCGGGGCGCATTCCGAGGTGGGAGCGTATCACTTCACCACCCTCGATGTCGTGCCCGGAGTCATGGAATACAACCACGCGAAGATCCAGATCCTGGATATGCCGGGGCTGATCAAGGATGCATCCCGCGGGAAGGGAAGGGGAAGGGAGGTCATCGCGGCCGCCCGTTCCGCAGATATCATCCTGCTCGTCGTGGACATCTTCAACCCGGACCTGAGCGTGCTGATGAAGGAGCTCTACAACTCCGCCATCAGGCTCAACCAGTATCCCCCGGACGTCAACATCACGACGTCCCAGTCGGGAGGAATCATAGTAAAGCCGACGCTCAAGCTGACCAAGATCGACGTCGATACCATCAAGGACATGGTGGCGGCCTATGGCCACATCAACGCCACCGTCGTCGTCCGCGAGGATATCGACGTGGAGCAGATGCTGGATGTTCTCGCAGGCAACCGCGTCTACATCAAGGCGGTCATGGCCATCAACAAGGTCGACCTGGCCAAGCCCGGCCAGCTGGAGGCGGTCATGGAGATGCACAAGGCGTACAAGAGCGTCGGTGTCTCCGCGGCCACCGGCTACAACATCGATGCCCTGAAGCAGGAGATCTACGACCAGATCGACATGATCAGGATCTACCTCAAGCCGCAGGGGCAGGAGGCCGACATGAAGGAGCCCCTCATCGTCAAGAGGGGGAACACCGTCGGCGATGTCTGCGAGCTGATCCACAGGGACTTCAGGAACGCGTTCCGTTATGCCATGGTCTGGGGCAAGAGCGCTAAGTTCCCCGGGCAGACCGTCGGAATGGATCATGTCGTGGAGGATGAGGACATCCTCTGCATCATAGTCAAGAGGTCCTGAGACGGATCTGGGATTTTACGGCCGGACAGGCGGCGGAAAGGCCGCCGCCGGCCGCTGTTTTCAAGAAACCGGTATCAGTCGCTGCCGGCGAAGCGGCCTGCAACAGTATCCAGCATTCCGGCGAATGTGGATTTCTCCGGGATCGCGTCGGGCGCGAACCCCTGCCTGCGCATGGATTCCGCCGTCGGCCTGCCGATTGCCACCTTGAAAGTGCCGTTCAGCGCTTCGGCGGCCCTGTCCTTCCCGCACCAGTTCTCAAGCTCGCTGAGGAAAACCCTGAACGATTCGGGGCTGGTCATGAGGAGGGCGTCGAGCGTGCCGGACGATGCTTTGTCCAGGAGCCTCTCGGTGCATCTCTCCACCGGCGCCGGGACCATGCTGTAAACAGGTTCGTCCAGGACCTCTGCCCCGGCGTCCTTCAGGATCTTGGAGATCCCCTTCCCGCCGTCCGACGAGCGGAGGAGCATGACCTTCTTGCAGGACACCTCGTCGGCCAGTTCGCGGGCGACGCCCTCTCCCGAGTAGACCTCCGGGACGAGGTCGGTCTTCCTGCCGGAGAGCCTGAGGAGGGCATCCTCGGTGGTGCTCCCGGTGCAGGCGACGTTGGTCTTGGACAGCAGGGCATTCAGCCCTTCCGCCCCGTAGCGGCCGGCCATCTGCTCGGCAGCGGTGACCGATGCGAAAACTGCGAAGTACACCTGTCCGGAGCCGAGCTCCTTCTCGACCTCGGCGAAGACTTCCGGGTCTCCGGGGACGGGATCGAGGGACGGCGCTCCGAAAGGCTCGAACCCCGCATCGCGGACGGCCTTCTCCCCTTCGGGCAGCCTCGCCCTCGGGCGGGTGAAACCGACCGAGGTCATGCGAGGTCACCGAGGACTGCCCTCAGCTCGACAACGGACCCGACGACGATTATCCCCGGAGTTTCCGCATGCTGGGTCTTTATGGTGTCCTCGAGTTTCCCGACAGTGGTGACGAACACCTTCTGGTCGGGGTGGGACCCTTTGGAGATGACCGCCGCAGGGGTGTCCGGGGAGGTCCCTCCCTCGATGAGCCCGCGGGAGATGTTCCCCGCATTGTCGAGCCCCATCAGGATGACCAGGGTCCCGTGCCCTTCGGAGAGCGCGGTCCAGTCGATCCTGTCCTTATCGCGGTCGGCCTTCTCGTGGCCGGTAATGAAGGTGACCAGCGAAGCATGGTCCCTGTGGGTCACCGGTATCCCGGCCAGTTCGGGGACGGATATGGCGGAGGTGACGCCGGGGATGACATGGACTTCCACGCCCGCCTTTCTGAGTTTCTCCGCCTCTTCCGCGCCCCTTCCGAAGAGGAAGGGGTCGCCGCCCTTCAGGCGGACGACGGTCTTGCCCTGTTTCGCATATTCCACCAGCAGGTCGTTGGTCTGCCACTGCTTCAGGTGGTGGTCCGCCGCCCTCTTGCCGGCATCGATAAGCTCGGCATCGCTGCGGCATTCCTTCAAGAGCTGCTCGGTGTCGAGGGCGTCGTACATGACGACGTCGGCCTCGCGGAGCGCCCGCAGGCCCTTGACGGTGATGAGCCCCGGGTCGCCGGGGCCTGCGCCGATGAGGTAGACCCTGCCGGCCGTCATCAGGCATTCCCCTTGAGCCTGGCGGCTATCTCCGCGATCTTCGCTTCGGATTCGGAGACATCGAACGACGTCATCACCCTGACCGGGACGTCCGGTATGAACGAGACGGCGATGAGGGACACCGTGCTGCCGTTCAGCTCGGCGTTGATGCCCACGGGCGAGGAGCATCCGGCACCCATCGCGCGGAGGATGCTCCTCTCGATGCCGACCTCGGTGCGGGTCTTGGCGTCGTCGAGCTTCCTGAGCTTCTCGATGGTCGCAGCATCGTCCGCGCGGCACTCGATGCCGATGGCGCCCTGCCCGGCGGCCGGGACGAGGATGCGCTTGTCGACGGGGTTCACCTGGTACGATATGCCGAGCCTGTCCAGGCCGGCCTTGGCCATGACGATGGCGTTGTACTCGCCGGCCTCCAGCTTCGAGATCCTGGTGTTCATGTTCCCGCGGAGGGTCTTGATCCTGATCGTGGGGTTGAACGCCCTGATCATCCTCTCCCTGCGGACGCTGCTGGTCCCGAGGATGGTCCCGCAGACCATCTTGTCCAGAGGCAGGGGGATAGTGGCATCGCGCACGTCCGCCCTCGGGAGGACGGCGGCCACGGTGAACCTGGGGTCTATCTTCGCGGGTATGTCCTTTAGGGAGTTGACCGTGCAGTCTATCTCCCCGGCGGCCAGGGCCTCCTCCAGCTCCTTGACGAAGACGCCGATCCCGCCCATGTTGGCCAGGTGGGTGGTCACGTCCTTGTCGCCGTGGGAGGTTATCCCGACGATCTGGCACACTTCTGCGCAGGCCTTCTCGAAGGCCGCTTTGAACTCTTCTGCCTGGGCCATGGCCAGGCTGCTGGTCCTGCTCCCTGCTTTCATTCTGATTTCACCTTACCGAGGAAGTCGCCGAAGCACTCGGAGATCTTATTGCACGCTTCTTCGTCATGCGCGGTGGAGAGGAACGAGACCTCCATGGCGCCCGGCGCCATGTAGATGCCGCGGCGGAGCATGAACTCGAACATCTTCCCGAACATGGCGCGGTCGATCTTCTGGGCCTCCGCGCCGTTCCTGACCTCGTCGACCCCGAAGAACACTGAGAACATGGACGCCACGGAGTTGATGCATCCGCGGACGCCGCTGTCCTCGAGCCTGTCCCTCATCGAGGCGACCAGGCCCTGGGTCGTCTTCTCCAGGCTGTCGTACCTCCCGCGCTCGGACATGAGCGTGATGGTCTCCAGGCCTGCGGCCGCGGATATGGGGTTGCCGGAGAACGTCCCGGCGACGTAGACCGGTCCCTGCGGAGCGACCATGGACATGATGTCCTCCCTGCCCATGAACGCTCCTGCCGGATAGCCTCCGCCGATGATCTTCCCCATGGTGGTCATGTCGGGAGTGACCCCGTACCTGCCCTGGGCGCTCTTCGGGCCCAGCCTGAACCCGGTGATGACCTCATCGAAGATGAGGACGGCGCCGTGCTCCTTGGTGATCCTGCGCATGTCCTGGAGGTACCCTTTCTCGGGGGTGACGACGCCGACGTTGCCCATGACGGGCTCCATGATGATCCCGGCGATGTCCTCGTTCTTATCGAGGAGCGATTCGAACTGCCCGGCGTCGTTGTACTCGACGAGGTAGGTGTTCTTCACGTCCTCCGGGGGCACTCCCAAAGAGCTCGGCATGTTCTCCGCCGATCCCGAGCCGGCCGCCACGAGGACGGTGTTGTGCGCCCCGTGGAACCCGCCGTTCAGCTTGACGATGCCGTTCTTCCCGGTGAACCCGCGGGCGGTGCGTATGGCATGCATCGTCGCCTCGGTCCCCGAGTTCTGCAGCCTGCACATGGCCGCGCTGGGGACGGCCGAGGTGATCCTCTCGAGGAGCTGGGTCTCCGGGTGCGAGGGGCATCCGAACACGGAGCCCTTCTTGGTCTGGTCGCGCACCGCCTTGGCCACGCGGGGGTCGGAGTGCCCCAGGATGAGGGGGCCGTACGCCATGCAGAGGTCGATGTACGTGTTGCCGTCGATGTCGGTGATGCGGCATCCCCGGCCGCTCTCCATGACGATGGGATAGGGCTTGAACGCCCTGACGGGGGACGAGACGCCCCCGGGGGTTATCCTCTTCAGCAGGGCGTACTCGGTCTCGGAGTTGGACGTCCTCATTGGATCCCCTTGAGCATCCTGGCGGCGTCTTTGGCGTAGTAGGTGATGATCATGTCGGCGCCGGCGCGCTTGATGCCGATGAGGGATTCCATCATGATCCTCTCCTCATCGATCCATCCGTTGGCGGCGGCCGCCTTGATCATGGCGAACTCTCCCGATACCTGGTAAGCGCAGATGGGGACGGGGAACGTATCGGCCGCTTCGCGGACGACGTCAAGGTAGGGGCCGGCGGGCTTCACCATGATGATGTCCGCGCCCTCGTCGAGGTCCTCGGAGATCTCCCTCAGCGCCTCGCGCCTGTTGGCAGGGTCCATCTGGTATGTGGCGCGGTCCTTCCTGGCGTGGCAGGCGCAGGACGGCGCGGAGTTGGCGATGTCCCTGAACGGGCCGTAGTAGGCGCTCTGGTACTTCGCGGAGTAGGCCATTATGGGGGTGTTCTGGAACCCGGCGCAGTCGAGCGCGTTCCTGATGGCGTCGATCTGCCCGTCCATCATCCCGGAGGGGGCGATGATGTCCGCTCCCGCCTTCGCCTGGGACACTGCGATCTTCCCGTAGAGCTCGACGGTGGGGTCGTTGTCGACGTCCCCGTCCTCGCGGAGGACGCCGCAGTGGCCGTGGTCGGTGTACTCGCACATGCAGAGGTCGGCGATGATGACCAGCCCCTCGCCCTCTTTCTGGGCGGCCCTGAGGCCGCGGATGGCGGTCTGCACCACTCCGGTGTCGGAGTAGGCGTCCGAGCCGACGGAGTCCTTCTTCGCGGGGACCCCGAACACCAGGACCGAGGTGACGCCGCTGCCGAGGATGTCGTCGAGTATCTCCCTGTACCCGGAGAGCGGGTAGGTGGGAACGCCCGGCATCGATGCGGTGTATTTGATCTCGTTTATGTTCGCATCGAAGAATATAGGCAGAATGAGGTTCGAGGGGTCGAGCCTGGTCTCCCTCACGAGCGATCTGATCTCCGGTGTCTGTCTGAGCCTTCTTCCTCTGTTGATAGGGAACATTGTGATTCACTCCTTGCCGGACGGTGAGAAGAGCTTCGAGGCGGCGTCCACAACGTCGTCCTCCCCGTTCAGTGCCGCCTTCCTGAGGTTCTTGATGATGTCCGCACTTAACTGTTTTATTATCGCGCGCGTGAGAGCGTCCACGGTCTCGTCTGGATCGGCCCCGTTGGACAGCGCATGCTTGGCCTTCTCGGCCTCGGTCTGCCTGATGCGCTCGGACATCATGCCGATGCCGCGGATGACCGCATCGGCCGCCTCGGTCTTCCGGTCCTCGGCGATCTTCGCCATCTCCTGCTGGATGATCTTCTCGGCCGCGGAGATCTCCTTCTTCCTGCGCGCGACGTTCTCCGCCGCGATGGCGTCGAGGGATGCCATGGTGGAGAGCGTGACGTTGGGAACGCTGCCGGCGTCCTTCGCGACGTTCGTCGGGACGGAGACGTCGATCAGGAGCAGGGGGCGGTCCGGCCTCGAGGCCATGGCATTCTCCACCATCTCCCTGCTGACGACGTCATGGTGGGCAGAGGTGGCCACGAGCACGAGGTCGCTGCCGGCTATCATCTCGGTCAGGCGGTCCATGCCGACCGCGGTCCCTCCCAGTTCCTTCGCGAGCTCGCGGGCCCTCTCGAAGGTCCTGTTGGAGACGAAGACCGTGCGGGGGCCTTTGCCGGCCAGGTTCTTGGCGATGAGCCCGGCCATGTCGCCCGCTCCGATGATCGCGATGTTCTTCCCCTCGAGGGAGCCGATCTTCTTCTCAGCGAGCTCTATGGAAGCGTACCCGACCGACACAGCCCCCTTGTTCAGCTCCGTCTCGGTCCTGACCTTCTTGCCGACGACGATGGCGTTGTTGAACAGAGAATAGAGCACGCGCCCGACATGGCCTTCCTTCTGGGCCTTGGCGAATGAGTCCTTCACCTGGTGCTGGATCTGGTCCTCTCCGACTATGAGCGAGTCGATCCCGCAGACCACGGTGAAGAGGTGCTTTATGCACTCGTCGTCCTGCAGGATGTACCAGAAGTCCCTATGCTCATAGGGGATGGCCTTCCTGACCGTCTCCTCCATGCGCAGGCGGACGGCGTGGTTGTCGTCTGCCGCGGCGTATGCCTCCAGGCGGTTGCACGTGCGTATGACCACATATTCCGATACATCGGGATCGTTCTCGAGGTCCTTCGTGACCGCTTCCTCAAGCCCGGGTATGATCTCGGTAAGGCACTCCATCCCCCCGGCGGAAGAATGCGTGATATGAAGGCTGACCAGCATTGATGTACCTCCGCAGCAGGGTCGCGTCCCGTGTTACGGACAATGTGTGTTCGTATTCGGCTTGGATATATATGGTAATCGGCAGGATGCACGGGATTACAATCCACCTTATGATGTGCCAGATAAGAAAAGCTATAAAGTGTGCGCATCGCGCATACTGTTGCGGGAACAGTCGGCGGAACCCCCTGTCCGGCCGAATCTGGGCGGCTGCTAAGGCATCGGAAACGTGCAGAACAGAATTGTATTATTGTAATTTAGTCATCCTTAAATAAACACTTTCACTTGATGTCCGCATGGAAAGGAAGTGGTCTCATGACCGAAACGGAAGCGCCGATATCCATTCAGGATCTGCGCAAATCATACAGGAACGGCTTCACAGCCGTCGACGGGCTCAGCCTGGACGTCAGGAAGGGGAGCTTCACCGGGCTCCTGGGCCCGAACGGGGCCGGGAAGAGCACCACGCTCAAGATCGCCTCCGGGCTGGTGCCCCCGACGTCCGGCCGCGTGCTGCTGAACGGTTTCGATGTGGCCTCTGAGCACAGGAAAGCGCTCAAAGACGTCGGGACCGTGATCGAGACCCCGGAATACTATGCCTACCTGACGCCCAGGGAGACGTTCTCCTACATCGGCGGGGTCATCGGCATGCGCAGGGAATCGGTCGCAGCCCAGACCGATGCCCTGCTGGAAGAGGTCAAGATGTCCGAGTGGGAGGACAAGAGAATAGGGACCTTCTCCAAGGGGATGAGGCAGCGCATCTCCATCGCGCTGGCACTTTTGAACGATCCGAATGTGATCATCCTCGACGAGCCCACTTCCGGGCTCGATCCCCGCGGCATGGCGGAGATGAGGGAGATCCTGAAGAACATCAGGAACGGCAAGCCCGGGCTCACGGTGCTGATGTCATCGCACATGATGCACGAGGTCACCGATCTATGCGACCGCATAGCCATGGTGAACCGTGGGAGGCTCCTGGTGCACGACGACAAAGAGAAGGTCATCGGAGGCTCCGGCGACGAGCACCGCCTGAGCATCAGGCTGGCCGGCGGGGCCTCCCCGGAGGCCCTGGAGGCTGTGCGCTCCGAAGTGTGCATAGAATCGGCCGAGGTCAGCGGGACCGCCATCGAGGCGGTCATGCGCGGGAACGATGACTCCGCAGCGGATCTCATCGCAGCCCTGGTGGCCCGCGGGCTGCGCCCCTGCTCCGTGTCCGAGGATGAGAATGCTCTCGAGAACAGGTACCTCGAGATGATCCAGGAGTCGGGATGATGGCGGCTGAATTCAAGTCCCTGTCCGGGCATGTATCGGGGTCCGACATCTGGGACAGTCTGAGGCAGGCGGCCGTGGTGTCCGCCAACGAGATGCGGAAGTTCCTCCGCGGGAAGAAGCTGCTGCTGTTCGCCGCGATGGTCGCGGCGGTCGTGGCCCTGATGACCTATGCCATCGCCGCGTTCTCCGACAATACGAGCGCCTCGTTCGTGAGCACGGCCTTCGCCACCTTCGCCTATCTGGTGGTCATAATTGCCGCCGCCCTCTTCGCCGCGCCGGCCGTCGCCGGCGAGTACGAGGACCGCACAGCGCTGATACTGTTCACCAGGCCCATCGGCAAGATGTCGATATTCCTGGGAAAGACCGCGGCCGCACTCCTGGTCACCATGGTGTTCACCGCCGTCTACTACTGCGTCTCCGCGGTGCTCTCGGCGGCCATCTGCGGAGGGGTCACCGGGAACCACTGGGCCTCCATGGGACTGGCCCTGGCATACTGCGCCGCGTCCGTGGGCATAGCCATGCTGTTCAGTGTCGTCCTCAGGAGGTCGAGCACCGCGGTGGTGATGACCATCATCTTCCTGACCCTGATCGCCGGTGTCCTGACCAACGTCTTCGAGATCGGAGGGATAGAAGATCCGTGGTACCTTCTGGAGTACTGCTCCGACGATATCGTCTTCGCGATCGACGGCACCTTCGACATGATGGGGACCCAATACGTCCGCGACGTGGATCTGATGCGTTCGGCCGCCGTGATGGTCATATGGGGGCTGGCGGCCTGGGCGCTGGGGTACCTGGCGTTCAGGAAGAAGGAGTACTGAAGGGAAGGGGCCCGGTGCCCCGCCCTTCTCTCTTCCTGCGCAATTATTTAATCGGTGTGGGGCGTGCGACGCCCTATGATACAGTGTCCCCGCGGCACGAGGGATTTCCTGCCGGACGAGCTTGAGAAGAGAAGGCACTACGAATCGGTACTGCGCGGAGTGGCGCGGAGGTTCGGGTACCGCGAGATCGAGACCCCCATCTTCGAGGAGGCCGAGCTCTTCATACTCAGGTCCGGCCCCAATGTGATGAAGGAACTGTACGCGTTCAAGGACAAGGGAGACCGCGAGATCGCCCTCAGGCCCGAGATGACCGCTCCGGTCATCCGCGCCTTCGTCAACGGCATGGGCTCCTATCCCAAGCCGATAAAGCTGTTCTACTTCGGCCAGTGCTTCAGGTACGAGCGCCCCCAGGCCGGGAGGTACCGCGAGTTCTTCCAGTTCGGATCGGAGATCATCGGCGCGGCCACTGTCGAGACCGATGCCGAGTCCATCGCCATGGCGGCATCCATGATCAAAGCGCTGGGTCTCAAGGATTACAAGCTCCGCATCGGGCACATCGGGGTCCTGAGGCAGAGGATCGCGGACATCGGCGTGCCGGCCGAGAAGACCGCCGAGGTGCTCCAGAAGCTCGACAAGAAGAACTATGATGAGTGCAGGCCGCTCCTGCAGTCCATGGGTGTGAAGGATGAGGACATCTCGGGCCTGTTCGAGCTGACCGAGACCGTCGGCGGGACCGAGGTCCTCTCCAAGGTCCCCGGAGAGGCCGGGGACTACCTCCGCTCCCTGACATCCATCCTGGAGAAGATGGGCGTGAAGGACGTGGAGATCGACCTCGGCGTCGTCCGCGGGCTCGACTACTACACGGGGATGGTCTTCGAGGCCGAGGCCCCCTCGCTGGGCGCCGAGAAGCAGATCTGCGGCGGCGGCTCGTATTCCCTATCGGAGCTTTTCGGCGGGGAGAAGGTGTTCTCCACCGGGTTCGCCATCGGCTTCGACAGGATCCTGCTGGCAATGGAGAGGGAGGGCATCGCCTACGAGCCGGAGGGGATCGATGCTTACGTCATCCCCGTCTCCGACGATGTCCGCGCGGACGCCGCCGGCATCGTCACCGCCATCAGGGAGGCCGGCGCCTCCGCCGACGTGGACATCATGGGCAGGAAGATGGCGAAGGCCCTGAA
Organism: Methanomassiliicoccales archaeon LGM-DZ1; assembly: GCA_030168595.1. Taxonomy (NCBI): domain Archaea; kingdom Methanobacteriati; phylum Thermoplasmatota; class Thermoplasmata; order Methanomassiliicoccales; species Methanomassiliicoccales archaeon LGM-DZ1. The sequence goes on from CP115556.1 coordinate 1,560,932, forward strand.
GTACGCGGACTCGGTGAGAGCCAGATGTGCCGTCATCGTGGGCAGGAAAGAGCTCGACAGGGGCTGTGTCGTCCTCAGGGATATGAAGACCGGAGAGCAGTCCGAGGTCCCCCTGGCCGAACTGGCCGGGAAGTTCGCTCAGGAGTGAGCGGCGGTCCTGACGGAGGGGGAAACGCCCCTCCGATTTTAGGCTCAATTTAATTTAACTTCGAAAAATGTTATCAAACTTACAAAATCATAACCATATTTTGCAACGATTCTAACATTTTTATAACTTAAAATCAATAACGTTTTATGAGACGCTTGATCGAGAAGAGCTTGAAGGAGTGGAAGGACTCCCACAGGCGCAAGCCTCTGATGATATTGGGCGTCCGCCAATGCGGGAAGACCTACTCGATGAAGGAGCTCGGCCGCAGAGAATTCCCAGATTATGCATATTTCAACTTCGAATCGGACGAAGGAGGCAGATTGAAGGGCATCTTCGAGAAAGGGCTCGATACCAGCAGGATAATCGACGATCTTTCATACGTACGCGGGAAGAGGATCACGCCGGACACGCTGATAATCTTCGATGAGATTCAATATTGCATGAGGGCGATCGCCTCGCTCAAATACTTCTGCGAGGAGGCTCCGGAGTACTACATTGTCTGCGCAGGTTCTCTGCTTGGGGTCAAACTTCACGAATCCACGGAGGGAAGGTCAGGCGATTATTCGTTCCCTGTCGGGAAGGTTCGGTTCATGAACATGTACCCTATGAACTTCGCCGAGTTCCTACGCGAGACCAGAGGGGACCTGTACGGAGATCTCGCAGAGAACATATCCGCGGGAGAGACTGTGCCAGACGCTGCGATGTCTGTTCTCGAGGAGGCTGTCCGCGAGTATTGGCTTGTGGGAGGCATGCCGGAGTCGGTCGCGGTCTGGAAGGAAACCAGGGATATCGAGGCGGTGAGGGAGGTGCAGAAAGACATCGACATGTCGTACCTCATGGACTTCTCCAACCATGCCCCGGAGGATTTCCCCAAGCTCAGCGCCATATGGAATTCCATAGCCAGGCAGAACGCCAAGGGGAACGAGCGTTTCTTCTTCAACGAGGCCGTCGAAGGCTCGAGGGCGGGACAGCTCAAGGATGCGCTGCAATGGCTCATCGATGCGGGGCTCGTCTACCGCTGCACAAGGGTATCGAGCCCGGATGTTCCGCTCACCGACAGGGAGGACAGGAACATCTTCAAGCTGTACATGGCCGACGTGGGTCTGATGACCTTCAAGTCCGGAGTGCCGGCGAAGGCGGTCGGGAAAGAGGAGGAAGCCTACGGCCTTTTCAGAGGAGCCCTGGCGGAGAACTTCGTCCTCACGGAGATGATATCATCGTACGGGACCGAGAAACCGTATGATTACTGGAAGAACGACAGGGGCATCTCGGAAGTGGACTTCCTGCTGGATATGGGCGGGGAGACGATCCCCATAGAAGTGAAATCCGGGCGTGTCCCGCGCCTGCGCAGCATGGAGCAGTACATATCCCTCTACAATCCGCGCGTCGCTGTGCTGGCGTCGTTCAGGAACCTCGGCGGCGAAGGGAAGCTCCGCTCCGTCCCCCTTTATCTGATGTGGAGGGTAAAGGATTTCATCAGGAATCCGGAGCGATCCCGGCCCTGATGATCAAATCCAGGTTCATTTTCAGACAGCAATCGGCGCCAGGACAACAGAGGCGGTGCCATCCCCGAGCGCCTCGGCAAGGCCCGACAGATCATCGATCCTGCCTATCTGGGTATAGCTGTGCATCCCGGTATTGGCATGGTCCGCGTAGAAGATCATAAGGCAATTTCCGCGATACAGCGAGATGTCCCCGGCATGGATCGTTCCGGGCCGGATGTCGCTGACAGGGAGGTCCGTTTCCAGGCAGCAGTACTTCCCGCTGCTGTTCAACTCCTCCATGCTCAGTTCCATCGGCTGCTCCCGCAGCATGGACAGGAGAGATCCTGCGGCCTCGTTATCATAGAGGGTCGCCGTGAACTCAGTCCCGTTCACCGTCACCGAGATGCGTTCATCGCCGAGCTCCGCACCACCATCCCCTCCATTATCTCCGCCGGCGTACGATATGAAGACGCCCACCAGGATCACCGCGGCGAACATCAGGGCCGCTGCTGCCGACAGGTCGCGCTTCTCCATGCAGCGCCATGCCCTTTCCATCGGAAATCGATTGCGGAGTTATTGGACGAACAGGTCGTCCTTGGAGAGGAACTCCTCGAGCCCGCAGCATCTTACCCCTTTGTCCGTGAATCCGCTGTACGGACCGGGCTCCAGCAGAACCAGGTATTTGGGGAACGAATCGTCAACGGAATCCAGGGAGGAGAACTCGCGCGCCATGGTTTTCTCGGACTGGATCGTCTGGCAGACCTGGATGTATATCCGGCGGTCATCCTTCACGGCGACGAAATCTATCTCCTTTCCGCCGGGATCCCCTACGTAAACATCGAATCCTCTGCTGAGGAGATCAGTGAAGATTATGTTCTCCATGTGGCCGGGGGTATCGTTAACGCGGTATCCGATGAGGGCGTGCTTGATGCCGATGTCCGTGGCATAATACTTGTACTTGGACCCGATGATGCGGTGCCCTCTCAGATCGTATACGCTGGCACGTATCAGGATGTTGGCGTTCTCGAGGTATTCGAGATAGGTGTATACAGTGGACACCGAAACCGAGCTGCCGGCCGATTTCATGGACTTGTAGATGTTGTTTGCCGAAACATAGCTCCCGATGGTGGAAAGCACGAAACGCAGCACTTCGGTCAGGGCCGATCTTCCCCTCAGGGAATATCTTTCCTCTATATCGTTGGCGATCGAGGTGCTCACGATGTCCCTGATGATGCCCATCGATTCATCGATGCCCTCCGGCATGCGCCAGAGGGACGGCATCCCGCCGACCCTCATGAAACGTTCGAGAACATCGCCGGTTCCGCCGAATTCCCTGCGGAAATCCAGGCATTCCCTGAATGAGAGAGGGTACATGCGGATCGAATTGAACCTCCCTCCCATATGGGTCGAATAATCGGATGAAAGCAGGCTCGAGTTCGATCCGGTCACGTAGATGTCGCATGCTCCGCGGGCTATCAGGTCTCTGAGTGCCAGGTCCCAGCCTTCGATGTTCTGTATTTCATCTACGATGAGGACGTTCCTGCCTTTTCCGTCGATCCTCGAATTCACTTCCCCGAGGAATTTCTTCCAATCCCGCAGGTCGTAGTTTTCAGCCAGTTCGGTGTTTATGTAGATGACGTTGCAGTCTTTCAGCCCGGATGCGTACAGCTTGAGCGCAGATGATTTCCCGCATCTGCGGATGCCCACCAATACTTTGGCAAACCCGTTCCATGCGTGCGCCGCCAGCCTGTCCATGTACAGGGGGCGCTGAATCAGTTTCATTTCCGGTTCCACAGTCATGTATAGTCGAACACATCCTTAAGGCTTTTCGAATTTTTAATACAAGTATAAACAATGCGAAAATATCGCTGGAATTTTTAATACGAAGATAAAAACCTAAGTGGGTTCGATACACGATTTTGAGATTCTCTCCCTCGCAATCCCAATCGGCCGGGAGCCCAAACGGTCTGCTGTGCCGGCTGGATCCATCGCGGCCTCAGCAGAGCCAGGCATGGAAATCCGGAGGTTTTTCCCTCGGAGAAGAGGGATCCGGCCCTTTTTCTTGTTAAAGTCATTCTGATCGGGTCGGTGCCTGAGGCATGTTCGCGGAGGAGGCCGTATCCCAGCCTGTGCGGTTCGGCGGATGGGACACGGGAATCATCTGAGCGGCAGCCCCGAAGGTAATATATGGGCCCTTCCGATAGCCGAGACCAACGCCTGTTGTATGGGCGGGAAGGGAATACCCAAATGAAAGCGTTATACAGCGACGGCACCGTGAGGGAGGCCGAGGACGGCCTCTCCGTGCTGAGGCACACCACCTCGCATATCCTCGCGCAGGCCGTCAAAAGGCTCTGGCCCGAGACCAAACTGGCCATCGGTCCCTCGATCAGCGACGGATTCTATTACGACATGGACCGCGAAGGCGGCTTCACTGCAGACGACCTGACCAAGATCGAGGCCGAGATGAAGAAGATCGTGAAGGAGAACCTCAAGCTCGAGACCTTCACCCTTCCGCGGGCCGAAGCGATCAAGTTCATGGAGGAAAGGCACGAGGACTACAAGGTCCAGCTTATCAAGGACCTCCCCGAGGACGCCGTCATCAGCTTCTACAAGCAGGGCGAGTTCACCGACCTCTGCGCCGGGCCGCACGTGCTCTACACGAAGCAGTGCAAGGCGTTCAAGCTCACCTCCGTCGCAGGCGCGTACTGGCGCGGCGACGAGCACAACAAGATGCTCACCCGCATCTATGGCACCGCCTTCGAGAACAAGGAGGACCTCGACAAGTACCTCGCCATGATGGAGGAGGCCAAGAAGAGGGACCACCGCAAGCTCGGCAAGGAGCTCGGCATCTTCATGATGTCCGACGAGGGGCCCGGGTTCCCGTTCTTCCTGCCTAACGGTGTCACGCTCAAGAACACCCTCATGTCCTACTGGAGGGAGATCCATATCCCCGCCGGCTACAAGGAGATCTCCACCCCGCAGATCCTCAACCGCCACCTGTGGGAGCAGTCCGGCCACTGGGACCACTACAAGGAGAACATGTACACCACCAGGATCGACGACGAGGATTACGCCATCAAGCCGATGAACTGCCCCGGCAGCACCATCGTCTTCGCCAGCGAGTCCCGCTCGTACCGCGACCTCCCGCTCCGCCTGGCGGAGTTCGGTGTGGTGCACAGGCATGAGAAGTCCGGAGAGCTCCATGGGCTGTTCCGCGTCAGGTGCTTCACTCAGGACGATACCCATATCTACGTCACCCCCGAGCAGATCGAGGACGAGATCTCCGCCATCGTGAAGATCATCGACAAGGTGTACAAGCAGTTCGGCTTCAAGTACCACGTCGAGCTGTCCACCCGCCCCGAGAACTCGATGGGCTCCGACGAGGACTGGGAGAACGCGACCAACGGCCTCAGGCATGCCCTGGACGACATGCACCTGCCCTACGTTGTCAACGAGGGCGACGGCGCGTTCTACGGCCCCAAGATCGACTTCCACCTGGAGGACTCCATCGGGAGGACCTGGCAGTGCGGAACCATCCAGCTGGACTTCCAGCTGCCTCAGAGGTTCAATCTGGAGTACGTCGGCGCCGACGGGCAGAAGCACTGCCCCATCATGATCCACCGCGTCGTCTTCGGAAGCGTCGAGAGGTTCATGGGGATCCTCATCGAGCATTACGCCGGGAAGTTCCCCGTCTGGCTGGCGCCTGTGCAGGTCAAGGTCCTCTCGGTCTCCGAGAAGAGCAGAGACTATGCCGCGAAGGTCGCTTCGCAGCTGCAGGCCGCCGGCATCCGCATCGAGAACGACGCCCGCGACGAGAAGATCGGCTACAAGATCCGCGAGGCCCAGCTCCAGAAGGTCCCCTACATGGTGATCATCGGCGAGAAGGAGGCCGAGGAAGGCACCTCCGTCGCCGTCAGGAGCCGCGACAAGGGCGACCTCGGGTCGTTCAGGACCGAGGACTTCATCGCCCTCGTGAAGAAGCAGACCTCTGAGAGGAAGGACTGAAACCTTTTCCCGGTCCCTCCGGGGGCCGGATCATTTTTCCAGGCCGCAATCGCGGTCTGTTTTCAAAGATAACAAAATATGCGCCCGAAAGGCCGGACGCTTCGGCCTAAGATGTTTCTTCGGTCGAGGAAGGACACGGCGGTGCCGTAGGCCAGCACCTGGTTGCGGCGATGCTTCTCTCCCCCGGTCTCGGTGACGGATAAGCTCACCGCCACCACTGCGTCGGCATACATCTGCCGGGCGCAGTCCTCGAGATCGGAAAGTGCCTCGTCGTAGCACTCAGAGAGGGATTTCTTGCGTTCCTCTCCTCCGCCGGTTCCTTTCGCTATGCCGATGATCATGAAGTTCTTCCCGGGAACCTCTTTGGTTGTTGTTACGATCATCAGCACAGTGATGGCTGAACTGCTGGAAATAGTAATCGGATAGTATGTCTGGATTATTTTGACAAGCTCTATCAGAGGGAGAAATGATGTTCTAGAGGACGGCTCAGACGAACCTGACCGCTGTCCCGTAGGCCAGGATCTCGGCCGCTCCCGCCATGATCATGGATGTGGTGATGCGCATGGCGATGACGGCATCGGCGCCTTTGGCCTCGGCATCCTCCTTCATCCTCTCGATCGCTGTCTCGCGTGCCTTGGTGAGCATCTCGTTGTATGCGACTAGCTCCTTCCCGACGATGGACCTCAGTCCCTGAGTGAAGTCGCGCCCAATGTTCCTGGTCTGTATGGTGTTGCCCATGGCCAGGCCGACGATCTCATAGTTCCTGCCGGGAATCTCGTTCGCGGTTGTGAAAATCATATGAATAATCGATTGTGTATCATGATATTATACCTATCGTGTGAGATAATAACCGGGCGGCGCCCCCTGCGGAAGAGGCCATCCGCCCGTCGGTTTCACCGATCCTCGGGGATATCTATCGGATATCTGCCGTACTTCTTGGCCGTATCGAAGAACGCATCGACATTGGCCAGCGGGACATCGAGCGGCCAGTCGCAGCCGGTCCAGTAGATGTACCCTCCGCCCGGGGCGGCATCCCTTATCGCCTTCTTCCCCTCGCGCTCGATCTTCTCCGGCGTGCCCTGAAGCAGGGTGCCTGCGGGATTGATGTTCCCGGCGATGCACTGCCTCTTCCCGATCCTCCTCTTGACCTCGGCCAGGTCGTCCGCGTAGTCCAGGCTGATGTAGCTCGCGCCGATCTCGCAGAGGTTGTCGAGGCGGTCCATGGTGAGGCCGCAGATGTGGTAGTGGTGGGCGTACCTGTCCTTGTACCTCCTGATGGCCTCCGACTGCCTCTTGGCGTAAGGGAGCCCGAACTCCCTGAAGGTCTCCGGCGAGATCATGTCTCCGGAGCATGTGGGGTCGGGCGTGTAGATGTGGTCCGCGCCCGCATCGATCTGCGCCTTGTCGAACTCTATCGCGGCGTCGCAGCAGAAGCTTATCAGCTCCTTCACCTCGTCCGGCTCCTCGAACATGAAGGCCATCATGTCCTCCACGCCGAGGACCACGCCGGCCAGCGTCAGGGGCCCGCGGGTGAAGCCGGTTATGAACACGTCGTCCTTCCGTTCGTCGTGGAGCTTCTTATCGAGCTTGCGGATCGCCTCCAGCTGCTGCGGCATCTTCCCGTCCTTCTCAGGGTCCGGGAAGTGCAGGTCGCGCCATTTCTTGGGGTCATCGATGCAGGGGTCCACGACAGGCACCCCCCAGTAGGTCTCATGCTCCTTGCAGCCCAGCGGTTCCGCCATGATGTGGGCGCTCATCCTCGAGTGAACGAAGTCATGGCCGAAGCGGTCGAGCGCGCGTATCTGCGACTCGACGAACACGTCGGTGTTTCTGACCCACTGCGGGTAGCTCACATCCTTCTCCTTCTTCCCCATGCGGGACAGGTTATCGCCCGCCAGGTTGATCGACCAGTTCATGGTGTCGAACATCGGCACCCTGTCGGGCTCCTTCAGGTCGATCGCACATCTGATCCTCTCTCCGTGCGACATCGCGTCGCGTCTGTCCTCCATCGCTGCGCCTCCTTCACTATATCGTTCCATTCGGAGCGTATCCTCTTCCAGTCCCAGCCTTCCAGCAGCCTGTCCGCGATGGGAGGCGTCTGAGGGGCCTTCTCGGAATATATCCCGAGGTCGTATGAGTTGGCGAACTCCCTGGTGACCGCGCTTCCGCAGCCCATCAGGGGGACGTCGATGCCCTTCTCCTTCATCATGGCCGCCTCTTTGGGAAGGGCGTCCATGGTCGTGGTCATGAGGGCGGTGCCGCTCATGAAGAGCGGCCTGATCTCCGCCGCTTTGGCCACCGCTTCGGTTGCCGGAACGTCCTTGCCGAGGTCGACGACCTTATAGCCTGCGGCCCTCATCATGACCGCGGCGATGTTCTTCCCTATGTCGTGGGGGTCGCCCTCGACCGCATGCATGATGACCGTCCCGCGGGCCTCCCTTCCGCCGGGCATCCTCGCTTCGGCGACCGCTATGCCTTTGGTCATGGTCCTGGAGGCCATGATGACCTCCGGAAGGTAGTAGATCCTCTGGGCATAGAGCTTGGCCACTATCTGCATGCCCGCCACCAGCCCGAGGTTGATGGCGTCTGCCGGAGCCTTGGTCTCCAGCGCTTTCTCCGATGCTCCCTCGATCTCTTTGATCTTGAAGAACACCACTTTCTCTGCCAGTTCCCGGTAGACGGGGTCCTCCGGGAGCATCCTGTCCGCGACCTCCCTCGGGGTCTCGGCCGTCCTCTGCTCGAATTTATCGATGCTGTCTGCCATTTCCCGCACCTTGGTTTCACTACCTCGGCGCGGAACCTTAAAGCGGACCGCGAACAGCCGGAGAACAGGCTCGGAGACAGCCGAAATAGGGTCCGGACGGCTGTCTGGGAGCGGTGCTGCAGTGCCCGAATCACAGCGTTCGCAGGACCGGCTAAATAAGCACACAGCGATAAACAGGGATTGATCCGGCGGCCGGGCCTTCCGCCGGTCATGTTTTCTCAGACGAGCAGTTCTTTGGGCCCGATGAGGATGACCCCTTCCTTCTTGGCCCTTTTCACCAGTTCGCTGTCGAATCCGGAAATCGAGAACAGCGTCATCTTCTTGTTCTTCAGGCCGCGCATGCGCTCGGACCGTTCTATGAGCATGTCGAGAGCGCCGGAGTCGACCTTCCCGTTCCTGAACTTGCAGTCGCAGACGTAGTTGGTCTCTCCGTCGGTCCCGACAAGGGTGATGTTCGCGGTATCCTCCCCGACAATCCACCATCCGCCGGTCTTGGTGCAGCCCATCTTGTGCTTGAGGTATTTGGCGCAGAATGTGCGGAACCTGAGCTCGAGGAACATGCCCGTCTCGGCGGAAATGTTCCTGAAGTCCGGGTTGTCCGCGTATATGAGGTTGGGATTGTTCCTTATGACACCGTGGTAGAAGGCGAGCAGGCTGCTGGTTACCATGTAAACAGGCTTCTTCGGGGCGCTTCCCATGGGGACAATCCTGGAAACGAGATGCTCCGCTTCCATCTTCTTGATGTATATGTCGCAGAGCTGCCTCGAGATGCCCTCGTCCTCTGCGATGTCGATCGGCCTTCCCTCGCCGTGAGCTATGTCGGAGAGTATGGCGGAGCAGTAATCATAGGGGACGGACGACCTCCTGACGAGGTTCTCCGCCTCCATGCACAGCCTGGGGTACGGGCCCAGGAAGCATTTCTCGACAGACGCCTCATAGGTGCCTTTGTTCATCAGCGCGCTGTAGACGGGCACGCCCCCCACAGTCAGATAGGTCATGCACGAGTCGAGAGGCTCCATCTTGGGATGGAGGGAAGCGGCGTCCTCGCGGCCGAGAGGCCAGATGGTGATGACCCTGATGTCTTTCACAGCGAGTTTCGCGGTGCGCTCGGCCGCATGGGCCGGCCATCCGCAGAGGATGAGCATGTCGCCTTTCTCGGCCGCCTTCTCTGCGAATTTGGCCAGCTCCGGGGCGAACCATTCGGCCTTGGGGTTGCCGATACCGTCGATGGCGATCACGCGGGCGCCGTCAAGATATGTGGACAACTGATCGAACGCCTGCGCGAGCGTCGCCGCCTCGGGAACGCTCTCTCCGGTGCAGGCGCGGATGGCCTCAGTGATGCAGGAGACGGTCTCCGAGGGGCTCCCCTCCGGGAGCTGCACCCTTATGCATTCCTTCCCGGTGCAGAAGCGGCGCACCAGGCTCGAAGTCCCGGTGCGCGATTCTCCGGTGACAAGGCACACCCTGCGGTCGGACCTGTAGATGTCCCCGAGCTCACCCAGCTCCTTTTCTCTTCCGACGAATGCTGACATGAGTGAACAGAGGGCAATTGCAGTAGATAAAACAGACTAGAATTATTTGACAAGAATGCTCTGTATAGATATCGAAATGAATATGTCAACCATATTGGGATATATTCTTCTCCATACTCAATATTGTTTGATGCATCCCGTCCGCTGACGGATGCTGTTCTGCCTTGAGACTCTTCTGCAGTATGAGCAGGGAGAGTTCAAGATCCCAGAGGATGCCGAGCCCGGGGTGATCTACGACGGATGCAACTGCGGGGCCTGGCACTTCACTATCCTTCCCACAGGAGATGTCTATGCCTGCAGGAGGGTCGCGGATTCAAAGGTCGGCAATGTCTTCAATGACGGGATTTCGAAGCTCTGGTACGGCGAGATGGAGAAGTACAGGGATTACACGAAGTTCAGGAAGTGCTCCAAATGCGAGCTCCTTCCGTGGTGCCGCGGCTGTCCTGCAGTCGCCAAAGGGACCTACGGTTCCTTCTACGACGCCGATCCCCCGTGCTGGAAGAAGAGGAACGACATCACCGGCGAAGCCCTTCCCGGATCCGGTTCCGAGGATATCGTTTCGTGAGTCCTGCCGGCCGCTGAAATCTTTCGTTTCCCGATCGCTGGGTAATTCCGGATACAGACATACGATACATGGTCGGCAGCGAAGAGAGAAGATCTTCTCATCTGTCCACGGCAGCCCTGACACCTTCCGCCAGCCTGTCGGCGTCAAGGTCCTCCAGGCGGAAATAGCGTGCTTCCAGGGCCGCGGCGAGCTTCTCGGCGTTGTCGAAGTGCGGGAAGCCGGCGCCGGCGTCCACTACGATCCACCTCACGCCGGGGATTCTCAGGTTCTCGGCGGTCTTAAGCGCTTCGGCGTTCGCGTCCGCTCCCTGAGCCACCGGGACGTTCGCGCGCCCGTCCGTCACGAGGACGATGAAGCATCTCTCACCTATGTGGGTCCTGGCGTACGAGGTCATGTACTCCCCGGCGCGGACGAGCGCTTCCCCGAGCGGGGTCTTCCCACCGGTCGGGAGGTCCTCGAGCTTCCTGTAGCTGTACTCCACCGATCTCGTCGGCGGGAGCACCATCTCGGCTGAGCTCCTGCGGAAGGCCATCAGGCCGATCCTGTCCCTCCTGACGTAGCTGTCGCGCAGCATGGAGAGCACTGCCCCCTTGACGGCGGCCATCCTCTTCCTGACCCCGAGGGAGCCGCTGGCATCGACCAGGAACAGGAGGGTGGCCCCGCTCCTTCTCTCGCGCACCTTCTCGCGGATGTCGCGGTCCTCGATGGCTATCGACAGCCCGTCTTTGTGCCTCTCACTCTGGTAGGGCGCGGCTGCGCGGATGGTGGCATCGAACGCGATATCGGACGGATGCCCGGATGGGATCTTGGCACGTGCGTACCTTCCGGTTCCGTCGGCGGAGACGGCCACGGCGCGGCGCCCCTTGCGGGCCTTCGTACGCGAAGGTACGCGTTCGCGCGAATCAAGATAATCTATGACACGGAACTGCCTGCCGATCTCGAAGAGCATCTCGCCGATGTCAGGCATGCCGTTCTGAGGAGGTTCGTTCTTGTCCCTGTCCTCCCCATCGTCCTGCCGGGTGTCCTGATCCTGCCGGTTCGGGGGCTGTTCCCCGCTGCCCTGCGGAGGTTCCCCGCTGTTCTTCTGACCGTTCTGATCTTCGCTCTCGTTCTGTTCGTCATTATTCTTCCCGTCGTCCTGCCGGGTATCTTCATTTTGCTGATCCCGGGGAGGTTCGGGGGGAGGCCGGTCGTAGCTGCGCCTGTGGGGGAGGCAGAGGACGGCCGCCTCCTCGACGTCCTTCTTCATGACCGAGTCGCGCCCGTTGAGGGCGGCGATGGCCTCGGCGCATTCCACCATGGCTATGTCCCCGCGGGAACCTTCGGCCCCGACCTTCTGGCACAGTTCGCATACGACGGAGATGAGCTCATCCGATACCGTCACCATCGGCAGGATGAGGGCGGCCCTCGAGACCTTCTCCCTCTCTTCCTCCTGGGACTTCTCGAAGCGCTGTGCCAGGCCCTCGGGGTCCGACGCAAGCTCTGCGTTCCTGGAGACGATGAGCCTCCTTTCCTCCCCGGTGCAGTCCGCCGAGTAGGCGCAGAGGTCGAAGCGGTCGAGCGCATGGTCCGACAGGTCGCTGTCGTCCGGGTTCATGGTGGCTATCAGGGTCGTGGCGCAGGGATAGGATCCGGAAACGGGCCCTCTCTCGACGCGCACCGTCCCGGTGAGGACGGCGTCCATGATGCCGGCCAGCATGCCCCTGTCCATCAGGTTGATGTCATCGATGTACAGGATGTTCCCGTCGGCGCGGGAGAGGAGGCCCTTTTCCATGGCCGGCACTCCCGTCCTGACCGTCTCCTCGACGTCCAGCCCTCCGAACAGCTGCTCTTCGGTGACGTTCAGGGGGCAGTTGACGATCTTCTTTCCCGTGAGCCCGGCGGCCGCCCTGGCCAGAACGGTCTTGGCGGTCCCCTCGCCGCCCCTGAGCAGGACGGTGCGGATGCTCGGGCTGACGATCGCGCATTCCAGCGCGCGCTTGGCGTCGTCCATCCCGACGACGGCGGTGAACGGGAGGCCGTTCACAGGTCCTGAAGGCATTTCTCGAGCTCCGCAGTGTCGAGACCTGCTTCTTCGAAGGGGCGCCTCTTGAGGCGGTGCGCCAGCACCAGCTCGGCTGTGGCGCGGATGTCGTCCTTGGACACGGACTTCCTGCCTTCGAGGGCCGCATTGGCCTTGGCGGCCTTCAGGAGGGTGATGTCGGCGCGGTGCCCGTCGACTCCGAAATGGATCATCACAGAGACGACCATGTCGACGATGCTGTCCCCTGCTTCGACTTCGGGGAGGATCTCTCTCGCGCGGGTGAGCCTGGCACATGTATCGTCAAGTTCCTGTCTGCACGATTCGATGTACTTCTCGGGGTCCGAGTCGTATTTCACCCTGCGTTTGACGACCTCGGCGCGGTTCTTCACGTCCCTCTCGCCTTTGATGTCCACCGAAAGGCCGAACCTGTCCAGGAGCTGGGGCCTGAGGTCGCCTTCCTCGGGGTTCATAGTTCCGACGAGAACGAACCTCGCCGGGTGGGAGAAGGACACGCCTTCCCTCTCCACGTAGTTCACGCCCATGGCCGCGGAGTCCAGAAGCAGGTCCACCAGATGATCGTCCAGCAGGTTGACCTCGTCCACGTACAGGATGTTGCCGTTGGCGGAGGCCAGTACCCCGGGCTCGAACCGCCGCTCCCCGGTCTTGAGGACATGCTCGAGGTCGAGCGTCCCGGCGACCCTGTCCTCGGTGGCGGACAGGGGCAGGTCGATGACCCTCATGCGGCTCTGCACGGGCTTCAGCTCCTCCCCGCGCTCCAGCCTCTCGCGGCAGTAGGGGCAGTAGCGTTCCGGCCGGCCGTACTCGCAGCGGAAAGGGCAGCCTTCCACGACGGTGCGGTAAGGGAGGACGGCGTCAAGCGACCTGACCGTGGTGGACTTCGCTGTTCCTTTCTCGCCTTTGATGAGGACGCCGCCGATGCCCGGATCGACCACATTGAGCAGCAGCGCCCTTTTCATGCTCTCCTGGCCGACGATCCTAGTGAATGGGAATACTGAAGGTTCCTGGGACATTTCAACGACCTATATCGATTGGATTAATAATCCAGTATAGGCATCCTTCTTATGAGTTTTTGCAATGGAGGCTCATCATGGCGGACGGAAAAGTGATCGATAAGAGCAAAGAACCGGAGAAGGCGGAGCCCATGGACTCCCGCCAGAAGAAGCTGCTGGCCATCGGGTTCGGGGTCTACCTGCTGATGGTGCTGGCCATCGTCGCGGTGTACATGGCGACGGACGATGAGGATACCAGGATGATGGGCATGTACTCGGTATCGACCGCGCTGGTGTTCTTCACCCTGATCTTCGCGGTCTTCGTCTACCGCGGGTCCGCTTCGGACGAGTACCGCTGCAGGTACGGCGACAAGCTCTCCGACGAAGAGAAAGAGGACTGGAACAAACGGCCGTGAAGCGTGCCCGGCCGCCGGCCTCTCTTCCGGAGGGATTATCGGCGGTGTGTCTCTCTCGAAGCGCACTCATCTGTCGGTCAGTTCCTCGATCCTCTCCTCGGATTCGAGGTAGAGGTCCTTGATCTTCTGGCGGTATTCATCGGAAGCGTTCCACAGGCCTCTGTCGATGGCCTCCTGCAGCCTGTTCAGGATGTTCATCTCGGCGTACGGATTGACCTCTTCCATCCATTTCCTGGTGTCCTCGTCCAGGAACTTGTCGGTAAGGCCCTCGTACATCCAGTCCTCGGCGGCGTCCGAGGTGGCCCCCCAGGCCATGGTGTACTCGGTAATGTTCGCCATCTCGGCCGCTCCCCTGTACCCGTGCTCCTTCAGCCCGTTTATGAACTTCGGGTTGAGCACCTTCGAGCGGAAGACGAACCTAAGCTCATCCTTGGTGCTGCGGACCTTGGTCCTCTTAGGGTCGGAGCCGTCGCCCATGAAGGTCACAGCGTCCTTCCGCCCGTAGGCGCGGACGAAGGCGTTCATCCCTCCCAGGTATTCGTAGACGTCGTCGCAGTCCAGGAGATCTATCTCCCTGTCAGGCATGTTCTTCACTGTTACGCCGACCTTGGAGAACCTCTTCACGAACTCGTCCCTCATCTTCTGCCCGTAATTGCCTTTCTCGTAGCCGTTGGAGCACCAATCGATGTAGACGTCGGCAAGGTCCTTGACATCCTTCCATGCGCCGGTCTCGATGGATTTGTTCACTCCCGTGCCGTAGCCTCCCGGCGGAGCGCCGAAGATCCTCACCGAGTTCCTGCGCCGGGCCTCGTCCGGCGTCAGGCCGGCGGCGATGCCGTCCACGATGTCCTTCCTCAGGTTGGCGGCGAGGGCGTTGTCCTCATCATCCTCGTCGAGGGCGGCCACGATCTTCACCGCATCGTCGATCATGTCGATGAGATTGGGGAAGGTGTCGCGGAAGAGCCCGGTGATGTTCACAGCAACGTCGATCCTGGGCCTTCCGAGCTCGGACAGGGGCACCGGCTCCAGGCCGACGACCTGCCCGCCGGCGGATGACCAGACGGGCTTCACGCCCATGAGCCAGAGGATGTACGCCATGTCGTCCCCGCCGGTCTTCATGGTGTCCGTCGCCCAGATGATGAAGCCGACCTCCCGGGGATACTCCCCCTTCTCGGCGACGTACTTGTCGATCATCTCGTCGGCCATCCGCTTCCCAATCTCCCAGGATGCCTTCGTCGGGACGGTGTCCGGGTCCAGGGAGTAATAGTTCCTCCCGGTCGGGAGGATGTCGGCATTGCCGCGGGTCGGGGCACCCGAAGGGCCGGGCAGGATGTACTTCCCGTCCATGCCGTCCAGGAGGCACTGCATCTCGTCCCCCATGCGGCGGACGTTGGGGACCACCGAGGAGCACATGAAATGCACCGAGCCCTTCAGATCATCCGATACCTTCCCGTGCAGCTCCCTGAGATGTGCCAGGCACTGATCCTCATCGAACGAGACCGAATCGCAGAAGGATATGAAGCCCTGCACTTCGGCGTCGATCCTGTCGACGGCAGCGGAGTTCAATTCTCCCGAGGGGAGGCTTCCGGAAGGATCGGAGATGCACCTCTGGATATCCGTACCCTCGTCCTCCGCGAAGGCGTCGCGGAGGCTCCTGACGTCCCCGTTGTCGAGCCTCATCAGCGAATAGACGGTCTCCAGGAAATGCCCGTTCTCGGGGACCTTTCCGAGCACGTGCAGGTCGGCCCTCACCAGGGCGTCCTTCACCTCCGAGATGTAATCGTGGAGCTTCACGATGTACGGCTCGAAGCCCTCCGGTCCCGGATCCGAATCGGCAAGGCCCAGGTCGTTCAGCATCTTGGCGTCCCTGGCGGCCTCGTAGATGTTCTTCACCATCTCCCGGCGGCGCTCGGCGTCGTTCGTGCCCTTGTTCCGGAAGTACTCCTGCAGCGGGACCTCCACCTTGGCTATGTCGTCGTATCTGCCGGCGCGCGCCATCGACGGCGGCATGTGCCCGTCGAGCACCGACTCGGCGCGGCGCTTGCACTGGATCCCCTCGCCCGGGTCATCGATGATGTAGATGTAGAGGTTCGGCACATTCCCGAGCACGACATCGGGGTCGCATTTGGCCGAGAGCCCGACGTTCTTCCCGGGGAGCCATTCCAGGGTCCCGTGGGTCCCGACGTGGATGATGATGTCCGCTTTGAACACGTCCCTGATCCAGCGGTAATATGCCAGATACTGGTGCTGGGCGAACAGCAGCGGGTCGTGGATGCTCTGCTCGAACTTGTCGGCCATGCCGCGGAGGGGCTGGTAGCCGATGAAGACGTTGCCTTTGACGAGCCCGGGGATGATGATCTTCCTGCCGTCGGTGCAGATCTCCCCGGGAGGCTCCCCCCAGTCCTTCTCCATCATGGCGCGGTCCCATTCCGGGACCTGCGAGTACTCCCGGAGGTAGTCGTCCCTGTCCACGAGGTCCGCGGCCTTCTTCCTGACCGTCTCCAAGGACATGGAATCGAGGTCGTTGGTGACGTTGTCCAGTATCTCCCCGATGAGCTCCTTCCCGTTCTCCGGGACGTTCTCCACGCTGTACCCTTCCTCTTTCATCCTCCGGAGGAGGCCGGCGATGCTCTCCACGGAGTCGAGGCCGGCGGCGTTCCCGATGACCCCTGAGTTCGCGCGCGACTGCCAGAGGAGGATGGCCACCCTCTTGTCCTTCTCCGGGATGTGCCTGAGGCGCGCCCAGCGGTATGCCAGGTCCACGGCGGCCTCGATGCGGTCGGGGATGGCGATATTCCGTTTCATCCCGCTCTTCTTCGGCGTGTAGGCTATCGGCACGGCGATGATGTCGCCGTCGATCTCCGGGAAGGCGACGTTGTTGGTGATCTCGTGCTTGCCGAGGCCGACCTTCTCTGTCTCGTAATCGGCGTAGTCCCCGGTTATCGTCATGGTGTGGATCATCGGGACGCCCAGCAGCGAGGCGTAGTAGTTGTCGGCGTCGGCGATCCTGACGCCCTCCCCCTCCCTGGAGTTGTACATTACGGAGAACGAGGTATGGACCAGGACGGCGTCCGGTATCGGGCTGCCGTCGTCCCTGAGGAAGTACTTCCTGAACGTCGCCTTCGTTCCCTCCTCGCCCTCGGTCTTGTAGGATACCGCCGAGAAGAAGACGGGGAGCGCGTTCATGCCCCTGCGCTCGATCTCGTCGGTCAGGGCATCCACCGCGGCGAGGTTGTCATAGATCCAGAGGGTGCTGGCGAACAGTATCCCTACGGTCATCTTCGAGGGATCGAGGGTCCTGAGGTAATCCTCCTTCGAGATGTTCCTGTCCATCCCCTTATGATAGATGCCGTCCTTCCTCTGGGTCTTCGGTTCCGGGGGCACGGCATCGGTCTTCCCGAGCCCGTGCGCCGCGTACAGCACCATCCCCCAGTCGTTCTCCGGCCCGCGGGAGGCCGCGTACCTGCAGATCTCCCGGTATTCATCGTCCCTCCCTCTGAAGAGGTCGCGGTTCATCAGCGTGACCTCGGCGTTGCCGCTGAACAGCAGCACCCACCCGGGGCATTTCTCCAGCGCCTTCCTGTAGCGGTCGAAGCGCTTGAAGCGGCAGGTGTCCGACATGCACCGGAAGTAGACGAAGTCCGCCTGCTCCGTGCGGTCCTCCAGCTCCTTGTATACGAGGACGTCGTCGTCCGCTTCCTCCGCGTTGATCGCATAGACATCGGGCTCGATCCCCAGTTCCCTGAGCTTCTCCGCCGGGGCTGCGAGCACCTTCGCGTCAGCCGTCTGCAGAGACAGGACGACGATTCTCATCTTCATAGTTGGATGATATGTACAACTCTTAGAAAACGATGTCTGACGGGGAGGTACCGGCCCCGGAGCATCCATGACTGTCCCTTCTGCTCCGGGGCCTCCTATCTCTCTCCCTTGGACGATGGGCCTGCACAGGCAGGTCCGCTCCCGGAACGGCCGCTCAGGAGGCGATCGGCACGTTCCGGGCCTGAGCAGTTTGCGCTTATGAGTATAGAATGATGCCGTCCGAAGGATTGATGAACCCTTCAGAGAGCCTGTCCGGTCCCGCCGGTCCCCTGCAGGGATCCAGGGCGGGCAGGCAGGCTCTTGATGCTTTTTTTCAGTCTGCGGGGCTCCACGAGGTGAAGTTCCTGACCAGCCCCTCATAGGTCGCATTGTAGAACTTCTTCCTCCCTTCCATTTTCCTTATCTCTGCCATCTCGGCATCGGTGAGCTCGAAGTCGAAGATGTCGAAGTTGTCCTTCATGTGCTTGGGGTTGGTGGTCTTCGGGAACACGATGTTCCCCTCCTGGATGTGCCATCTCAGGATGATCTGCACATTGCTCTTGCCGTACTTCTTCCCCAGTTCGGTGAACAGGGGCTCCTCGATGAGCCCTTTATCCCCGTGCCCGATCGGGTACCAGCTCTCGATCCTGATCCCGTAGGGCGCGATCTTCTTCTTCAGTGCGGTCTGCTGCCAGTAGGGATGGCATTCCACCTGGATGACGGACGGTTTAATCTCCGACTCGGAAAGGATCTTATCGAGGCGGGGGCCGTCGAAGTTGGAGATCCCGATGGAGCGGACGAGCCCCTCCTTCTTCGCCTTCTCCAGGCCGCGCCATGCGCCCATGGTGTCGCCGACCTGCTGATGCAGGAGGACCAGGTCTACATAGTCTGTCCCCAGGCGCCCCAGCATCTTCCGGACGCCTTCATAGCTCGCTTCCTCGCCGTATTCGGACGGCCAGAGCTTGGAGGTGATCCAGATCTCGTTCCTGGGGACGCCGCTCTCCCTGACGCCCTCGCCGACGCTCCTCTCGTTCTGGTACGCGTGGGCGGTGTCGATGTGGCGGATGCCCATGCCGAGTGCATCCTTGACCGCGTTCACCGTTTCGGGCCCCTCGGGGACCATGAAGACGCCCAGTCCGAACTGGGGGATCCTGCTGCCGTCGTTCAGAGTAACATATGACTGCTCTGCCATTCTTCTGCCTTCAAAATAGCATACACTATGTTGCTTATAATAGTGTGCACAGAGCCGGCGACCTCATGGCCCTCGTTCCGGCCCTCAATCCACATTTGTTGATTGGATTATACATCCATAAATAGTGCCCGGCGGATTAAGGGGAGGAATGAACAGGATCTGCGTCCTCGGGATCGGCTCGCATACCGGCTTCCTATACCTGAAACCCGTCGCCGAGCTTCGTTCAGAAGGATTTGACATAGAAGTTCTGGCAGGCGACTCATCGGAACTGGACAGCGATCCGGAGAAACTGGCTAGGTTCATGTCGGAGGCCCGCGGCTGCTGCGTGATCCTGGTCGCCGCGCATGGGGATGTGACCTTCTTCCGCCACTGGGACGCGTTCAGATCGCTCGCGCAGGAGGAGCGGATCCCGATAGCCGTAGCAGGGGTCAGCAAAGAGCTCGACGGACCCTACCGGTCCCTCTTCACCGGTCCTGCCGAAGAGCGTGAGAGGGTGAGGCTGCTGATGGAGGTTGGCGGCGACGCCAACCTGCGTTCGGTCCTCATCTGGTGCCTGAAGAACTTCGGCGGTAGGCCGGACCTAGAGGTTCCTCCGCCCGAGCTGCCTCCGGCCCAGGGCGTGTACGTCCCCGGAAGGAAGGAGGCCCTGACCCTGGAGGAGGGCCTGAAGGATGTCGGGAGGTCCGGAAGGCCCGTCATCATGATCCTGTTCGTGGACGCATACTATATCAGGCACAACACCGGCGCCATAGACTTCCTGCACAGCGAGGTCCGGAAGGCCGGCGGAGAACCTGTCTGCGTCTTCCTGCACACCTATCCCGACCCTGCGACCGGGTCGCTGGGCATCTCGAGGATCGTGGACACCTATCTGCTCCGCGATGGGAAGCCGATCATCGACGCCGTCATCAACACCATGGGGTTCTCGCTGTCCGTCATCGCTGTGCCGGGATGCGGGGAGCAGAAGGCTCCCGATGATTTCCTTTCCCGCCTCGGCGTTCCCGTGATCCAGGCGATAAACCTCTACGGCAGCGCGGATGATTGGAGGAAGAGCCCGTTCGGGCTCTCGGCCGCGGACATCGCGATGAGCGTCGTCTCCCCGGAATACGACGGGGACATCGACGGCGTCCCCTACTGCGGGACGGAGAAGTCGGAGGACGGGGAATACAGGCAGGCCGCGATACCGGACCGCTGCGGAGCGCTCGCGGAGATGGCCGTGAGATGGGCAAGGCTGCGTCATATCCCCGAGAAGGACAAGAAGGTCGCCGTCCTCATCTACATGTACCCTCCGAGGCAGGACCTGGCGGGCGGAGGGTACGGCCTTGACACCATGGAGAGCGTCTGCCGGATCCTGGCGGAGATGAAGCGCCGCGGATACTCGGTCGACTGGGTCCCGGAGGGGTCCAAGGACCTCGCGGACAGGCTCCTGGCGGGGATCACCAACGACGACAATTGGCACTCCGATGAGCAGATGCGCAAGGCCGCGGTGGACCTGGTGTCCCCTGAGCAGTACGCGGAATGGTTCTCGGAGGTCCCGGAGAAGGTGCGGAAAGCATTCATCGATGCGTGGGGGGACCCTCCGGGGGACATCCACACCCTGGACGGGAACCTGGTCCTGCCCGGCATCATGGACGGGAACGTGTTCATCGGGTTCCAGCCGGACCGCGGGAAGTGCACCTCGGAGGCCTACCACGACCCGGACACCGCGCCTCCGCACCAGTATCTCGCTTTCTACCGCTGGCTCAAGGATGTGTGGAAGGCGGATGCACTCATCCACGTCGGGACCCACGGAACCCTCGAATGGCTTCCCGGGAAATCGGCCGGGCTGTCCTCGGAGTGCGATCCAGACATCATCCTCTCCCGGATGCCCAACATCAACCCCTACATAATCGATAACCCGGGCGAGGGGATGCAGTCGAAGCGCCGGCAGTACGCGGTGACGACCACCCACCTGATCCCGGCGATGGCCCGCTCCGGAGGCTACGACGAGATCAACCGCCTCGAGCTGGCGGTGCAGCAGTACCTGCAGGCACGGGACCAGGGGCAGGCGGACAAGCTCCCGGCCATCTCCGCGGAAGTTCGGAAGATGTGCGCGGAGATGAACATGCTCGGGGACCTGGCACTTTCGCCTGAATGCTCCGATGAGACCCTCGACGCGCAGATGGACCGCCTCTACGACTACATCCTCGAGGCCAAGGATGCCATGATCAAGGACGGGCTTCACATCCTCGGCGACGTCCCGGACGGGAAGAGGATGGCGGAGACCGTGTACATGCTGGTCCGTTCCAGGAACGGCGATGTTCCCTCCCTGAGGGAATCCGTCGCCCGTGCCCTCGGGTTCGAACTCAATGATCTTCTGAAGGATGCCTCCGCGGTCCTGCCCGACGGCAGGGTCAGCGGGCAGGCGCTGCAGGAGATCGATGACGGGGTGTTCTCCCTGATCGAAAGGTCCCAGAGCGCCGGTTTCGATACGGATCAAGCCTTGGAGGAGGCCCGCCGCATGTTCCCCGGAGCCGGCCCTGACCTGGAGGAGGCGGTGCGCTTCATGTGCGGTTTCGCAGTCCCGGCGGTAAGGAGGATGGGTGACGAGATCGGGAACGTCATGAAGGCCCTTGACGGGGGATTCGTCCCTCCCGGGCCCTCCGGCTGCCCCAACCGCGGCCGGGCGCAGATCCTCCCAACAGGCAGGAACTTCTACTCCATCGACCCCGACGGGATACCTTGGAAACCGAGCTGGGACATCGGTTCGGCCATGGCCGAGCAGATGGTGGAGAGATACGTTTCCGACCACGGGGTGTACCCCCGTTCCGTAGGCGTCGTCCTGTGGTCCACCGACACCATGAAGACGGGCGGCGACGACGTCTCCTACATCCTGAAGATGATGGGCCTCCGCCCCGTGTGGGCGGACTACGGGGGCCGCGTGAAAGGTCTGGAGATCATCCCCTTGTCGGAGCTGAAGAGGCCGCGCGTCGACGTGACGGTGAGGATCAGCGGCCTGTTCAGGGACACCTTCCCCAACCTGTGCGTGATGATCGACGACGGGGTACGCAGGATAGCGGAGCTCGACGAGGACGATGAGGACAACTATCTGGCGGCCAACGTCCGCCGGGACACCGTCGAGGCCATCGCGCAGGGGATCCCGCCCGACCGCGCCCGCAGGGAAGCGTCGTTCCGCGTGTTCGGGGATGCTCCGGGCGTCTACGGCGGAGGGGTCAGCGAACTGATCCAGACCGGCAGGTGGGAGAGCACGAAGGACCTGGGCGAGGCCTACCTGGCCAAAGGCGGCTACGTCTACGGCAGGAGGCAGGCCGGCGAGGCCCGCCCCGACCTGTTCAGGAAGCGCCTGTCGGGGATGGACGCGACGGTGAAGAACCACAACACGCGCGCCGTCGACATGCTGGACATGGACGACGACATGGACTACCTCGGAGGCTTCAGCGCTGCCGTGGAGGCCGTCCGGGGGCAGAGGCCGGAATCCTACATGGGCGATTCCTCCGATACCCAGAATCTGAAACTTAGGACGTCCCGCGAGGAATGCGCCTTCATATTCCGCAGCAAGATCGACAACCCGAAGTGGCTGGACGGCCTGAAGGAGCACGGCTTCGCCGGCGCCAAGGAGCTCTCGAAGCTGTTCGATTACACCATGGGATGGTCGGGGACCTCGGGGATAGTCGAGGAGTGGATGTACACCGACCTGGCGGAGCGCTTCGTCCTGGACAAAGGCACGAGGGAATGGATCAAGGACGTCAACCCTTACGCGATGGCCGCCATGCTGGCACGTCTGTACGAAGCGAAGAAGAGGGGTTTCTGGAACCCCGATGATGCTATGATGTCTGAGCTGAAGGACGTCTACCTCGAGTTCGAGGAGAGGATCGAGGAGATCACCGACAGCTGACGGCGGATCCCGGGCGCACAGCGGAAAGGCAGAGGCCCGCCCTTCCGGGCGGGAAGAGGTTTCAGACCTTCCTGTTCTTGATCAGGTACAGGTCGATGAGGTAGAACGCCGCCGCGAAGCAGGCGAGCACTCCCAGCGCCCAGTACGGGAAGGAGTAGATGTCCAGGGCGGCGGACCTGATGCAGACGCTGGCCTCCGTGAGGGGGAGGGCGTAGAGCAGGGCCTGGGCCCAGCCGGGCAGGGCCGCGACCGAGAAGAAGGTGCCGCAGAGGAAGGTCATCGGGGTGATGACGACGCTGCTGAATGTGGCCATGGACTGATGGGACTTGGCGAGCAGCGCGGCGGTCTCGCCGAGGAGCGAGAACGTGAAACACGACAGGAGCACCGAGACGACGAGCAGCGGCGTGAGGTTCATGTACGACGGCTCGAGGGCGTATCCGATGATGAACATCAGGGAGCAGCTCAGCAGGCTCTTGCACATACCCAGCACCGTTTTGCCGATGATGATCGCCGAGTTGCTCAGCGGGCACATCATCATCTCGTCGAAGCTGCGGTAGTACAGCCTCTGGACGTTCATTCTCGTCGATGTGGAGGAGAACGAGGACGAGAGCGATGTCAGGGCGATGATGCCGGGGATGACGAAGTCGATGTACGGCACCGTCACGCCCTCGACCTCCACGTCCTGGGCGTCCAGCCCGTACCCGAAGGCGATGAGGTAGAGCACCGGCAGCATCAGGCTGGAGATCAGGATGTTGACGATGTTGTGGCGCATGAACCTGACGTCCGACCAGGCCACGGCGTAGACCTCGGAGAAGAACGACGTTCACATCCCTCCTTTGCCGGCCTTGGCATCCCCGTCGCCGTGCTTCTTCAGAAGGAATCCGTTATCCCCGATCTTGTTCCCGGTCATCTCCACGAAGGCATCCTCCAGGTTGGTCCTCCTGACGGTGACGGTGAACTCGGTGCCGAGGGTCTTGGAGAAGGCGTCCGCTTCCTCCCTGCTCCCGAAGTAGCGGTACTGGGTCTTCTTGTCGGGGCCGAAGTATTCCACAGTGGCGGTACCGATCCTGCGGGCCAGCTCCTCCGGGGTACCCTCCGCGATGATCCTCCCCCTGTCTATGAAGCCCACCCTGGTGCACAGGGACTCGGCCTCCTCTATGTAATGGGTGGTCAGGAATATGGTCATCCCGTCCTCGTTCAGCCTCCTCAGGAGGTCCCAGAGGCCTCTCCTGGCCTGGATGTCGAGCCCGACGGTGGGCTCGTCCAGGAACAGCAGCTTGGGACTGTGGACCAGGGCGCAGATGATGGCCACCCTCTTCTTCCACCCGCCGGACAGGTCGTCGACCTTGTAGTCGTAGTACTCCCTCAGCCCTATGTACTCGGCGAGCTCCTTGATGCGGCGCTCGCGGTCCGCCTTGGGCATCTGCTGGTACAGCGCGTGGGACATCATGTTCTCCCAGACGGTCAGGTCCTTGTCCAGCGAGATGTGCTGCTGGATCACGCCGATGGCCGCCTTGGCCTCCCGCGGCTCCTTCACGATGTCGTGCCCGTCTATCTTCACAGTCCCCGAATCGAACCCTGTCAGGGTGCTCAGCACGCGCACGGTGGTGGTCTTCCCCGCTCCGTTGGGCCCGAGGAAGGCGTACATCTCCCCGCGCCTGACGCGCATGCTGATGCCGTCTATGGCGGTCTTGCCGCCGTATTTCTTCACGAGGCCGTCGACCTCGATTATGCAGTCATCCAAAAGTCACACTTCCGATATCGCGATTCTGATTGGATTATACATCCTACCTATATATCGGATTCAGTCGCCAAGCCGCGGTGCTGCCGTCATCAGAGATGCGGGCCTGATACGGATCGATGCCTTTTCTTTCAGATCATGCAACGATAATGAGTTGCAGAGTTCGCTATCATATAGAGAAAAAAAGCATCGCCTATGCATCATGCAGGTTCGTCAATCATTAATACGGAATCTGCGTTGACGGTGTTAATTGGATATATGTTCCATTGGAGGGGTTCCCGCGGAGATCAAAATCGACGGACTGACATTCTCGTATTCCAGCACCCCGGTGCTGAAGGACATCACTCTCGATCTGACCGGGCCGAAGTTCGTATCGATTCTGGGCCCGAACGGCGTCGGGAAATCCACCCTGATCCACTGCATCAACAAGATCCTGTCCCCGACCGGCGGGACGGTGATGCTCGACGGCAAGGATGTCAAGGACATCACGATAAAGGAGATGGCCAAGCAGGTGGGCTATGTCCCCTATTCCGCCAACGACACGTTCCCCCTCACGGTCGTCGACACCGTCCTCATGGGAAGGCACCCCCACAGCAAATGGGGGTCCCTGGACAAGGACCTGGACATAGTGTACGACACTCTCAAGATGCTCGGCATCTCCCATCTCGCCATGAGGAACTTCAACGAGCTCTCCGCCGGCCAGCATCAGAAGGTCATGCTGGCGCGCGGGCTGGTCCAGGAGCCCAAGGTGCTCCTGCTGGACGAGCCGACGTCGAACCTGGACATCAGGCACCAGCTCGACGTTACGAAGATGCTGAAGAGGCTGTCCGATGAGAAGGGGATCCTGGTCATCATGATCAGCCACGACATCAGCATTGCGGCGAAGTTCTCCGACGAGATCATCATGCTCAGGGACGGGGCGATCTACGCCGCCGGCACTCCCAATGAGGTTATCACCGAGCCCAACCTCGAGGCGGTGTACGGAGTGAAGTCCCGCATCGTCGATGACGACGGGCGCCCGCATGTGATCCTGAAGGACGCGCTGCCGATGGACGACCTCATCGAGAGCGGCGATACCCCGTATCCGGCCATGAACCGCGCCATAAGGTCCAAGAAGGGCACGGGGGATGCGGGTGCGGCAGGCAGCCAGGTGGCCGCTGACGGTTCGGACAGCGACTGATACCGGCCGAGGCATCGAAACCCTTTACCGACGATATAGGAGAATGAGTAATGAGAGGCAAGCTCTACGGAGTGGGCGTGGGGCCGGGAGACCCGGACCTCATGACCCTCAGGGCGAAGGATGTTCTGGAAAAGTGCAGCGTTATCGCCTATCCAGTCAGGAAGCTCGGCGAGGAAGGCGTCGCGCTGAACATCATCAAGCAGCGCGTGGACATCAGCGGCAAGGAGATCGCCGAACTGCTCTTCAGCATGGATCCTGACGACGAGGTCAGGAAGAAGTGCAGGGCAGAGGCCATGGCCAAGATGTGCCAGATGCTCGACGAAGGCAGGGACATCGCGATGGTCACCCTCGGCGACGTGGCGGTCTACAGCACTTACATGTACATTGACAGGGAGATCCGGGAGCGCGGTTACGAGACCGAGGTCATCCCCGGCATACCGTCGTTCTGCCACGGGGCCGCCCTCGCGCGCCTGCCCCTCATGATCGGAGAGGAGAGCCTCGCCGTCGTCTCGATGGCCAAGCACAACCTCGCCAAGGCGGAGAAGGCGCTGGATTCCTCGGACAATATCGTCCTCATGAAGGCGTTCTCGTCCATCTCAGACATCGCGGCGATGATGCGCTCCCGCAGCATCCCCCTGGACCGGGCGACGGTCATGAGCAATATCGGCATGGCCGACGAGTATATCGGACCCCTCGATCCCGAACGTTCTTACGGTTATTTCACGACCGTTCTCATCAAGAAAGGCGAGTAAAATGGAGAAAGTGCATTTCATCGGAGCCGGTCCCGGAGACCCTGAGCTCATCACGATAAAAGGAAAGAAACTGATCGACCAGGCGGACGTCATCATCTACGCCGGCTCCCTCGTCAACCCCGCGGTCCTCGCCGGGAGGAAGAAGGATGCCGAGGTCCACGACAGCGCCTACATGAACCTCGACGAGGTCATGGACGTGATGATCCCGGCGGCCAAGGCCGGGAAGAAGGTCGTCAGGGTCCACACCGGGGACCCCTCGATCTACGGGGCCATCCGCGAGCAGATGGTCAGGCTCGACGCCGAAGGGATAGAGTACGACGTCATCCCCGGAGTCTCCTCGTTCTGCGCCTCGGCCGCGGCCGTGAAGAAGGAGTTCACCCTCCCGTCGGTGTCCCAGACGGTCATAATCACGAGGATGGAGGGCAGGACCCCCATGCCGGACGGCGAGAAGCTGAAGGACCTCGCCAGGCACCACGCCTCCATGTGCATCTTCCTCTCTGTGGGCTTCATGGACGAGCTAACCAAGACGCTGCTCGAGGCAGGATACGCCCCAGACTGCCCCATGGCGGTCGTCTACAAGGCCAGCTGGCCGGAGCAGAAGATCCTCTACGGCACCGTGTCGGACATGGCCGAGAAGGTGAAGGAGAACAAGATCGAGAAGACCGCCATGACCATGGTCGGCGGGTTCCTCGGGGACAAGTTCGAGCTCTCCAAGCTCTACGACAGCCATTTCACCACCGGCTACCGCAAGGGGACCGACTGAGATGGCCGGGAAGCTCACCGTCGTCGGCTTCGGCCCGGGCGGCAAAGAGGACATGACCCTGCGCGCCGTCCATGCCATCGAGGACGCGGACATCGTCACCGGGTACATCACGTACGTCGATCTCCTGAAGGAGTTCTTCCCCGATAAGACGTACAAGGCCACCGGCATGATGAAGGAGGTCGACCGCTGCCGGTCCGCCATCGAGGACGCCGCGTCCGGGAAGAAGGTGGCCATCGTCAGCTCCGGCGACTCCGGCATCTACGGCATGACCGGGCTGGTCTACGAGCTCGCCGAGGAGATGAAGGCCGGGATCGAGATCGAATCCGTCCCCGGCGTGACCGCCGCCTCATCGAGCGCTTCCGTCCTGGGCGCGCCCCTGATGCACGACACCGCCCTCATCAGCCTGTCCGATCTCATGACCCCCATAGAGAAGATCATGGACAGGGTAGATGCGGCCGGAAAGGCGGATTTCGTCATCGCGCTGTACAATCCCAAGAGCCGCAGCAGGACCGAGTACCTGGGACAGGCGGCCGACATCCTGCTGAAATACCGTTCCCCCGAGACTCCCGTGGGCATCGTGAGGGACGCCGGCAGGAAGGACCAGTCCAAGACCCTGACGGTGCTCGGGAAGCTGAAGGACGCCGATGTGGACATGTTCTGCACCGTCGTCATCGGGAACTCCCAGACGTACGTCAGGGACGGGCTGATGATCACTCCCCGCGGATACCGCGGGAAGAGGTTCTGAGAAACCGTTTCAATGATATAAGGAGAGAGAAGAATGACATTCGAGATAATGACGCCCCGCGAGATCGAGGCCAAGAGCATGGAGACCATAACCAAGGAGCTCAACGGGCGCACCTGGCCCGAGCCCGAGTTCTCCATCGTCAAGAGGTGCATACACACATCCGCCGACTTCGACTACGCCGACAACCTCTGCTTCAGCAAGGATGCGGCGAAGATCGGCGTCGAGGCGCTGAAGAACGGAGCGGACATCGTCACCGACACCAAGATGGCGTACTCCGGCATCAACAAGAACCGCCTCTCCGCCTTCGGCGGGACCGTCCACTGCTTCATATCCGACCCGGATGTCATCGAGGAGGCGAAGGCCAGGGGATGCACCCGCTCCACCGTCTGCATGGAGAAGGGGGCCAAGCTCGGCAAGCCCACCATCTTCGTCATCGGGAACGCGCCGACCGCCCTCATCGAGCTGCACAGGCTCATCAACGAGGAAGGCCTGAAGCCGGCCCTCATCGTCGGCGTCCCCGTCGGCTTCGTGAACGTCGTCGAGGCCAAGGAGCTGATCATGACCGACGATGTCCCCTACATCGTCGCCAAGGGCAGGAAGGGCGGCTCCAACATCGGGGCGGCCATCATCAACGCCATGATGTACACCATGGGGCGCTGAACGGCGTTCTGCCTCTGCACTCCCGGACGGCGAGCAAGTGCCAGACAGCGGATGCAATGCCATAGACGCCCGCGGGATAACCGTCAGGTTCGGGGACTTCACCGCAGTGGATCACATCGATATATCAGTCCGCCGCGGGGAGATCTTCGGATTCCTGGGCCCGAACGGCGCTGGGAAGACGACCACCGTCAAGGTCCTCACGACCATGATGAGGCCCGCCGAGGGGGAGCTGTCGATCGAGGGGATCAGCACGGCGGAGGACCCGAGGGCGATCCGCTCGGAGATCGGCGTCGTCCAGCAGCATATCGCGCTGGACAAGGACCTCACGGTCCGCGAGAACATCGTCTCCAGGGCAGTGCTCCACAAGATGCCCCGGAAGGACATCGGCCCCCGCCTGGAGGAGCTCTCGGACATGATCGGCATGACTCCGTACCTCGACAAGAAGATCTCCGACCTATCGGGCGGATGGAAGAGGAAGGCCGCCATCATCGGCGCGCTCATGCATTCCCCGAAGATCCTGTTCCTCGACGAGCCCACGGCCGGGCTCGACACGCAGTCCCGGCACATGCTCTGGGACATGATCCAGATGCTCAACCGCGCCGGGGTGACGGTGTTCGTGACCACCCATTACATGGACGAGGCCGAGTCCCTGTGCGATCGCGTGAGCATCATCAGGAAAGGGCGCATCATGGAGACCGGGACCCCGAAGGAGCTCTGCGACCGCCTCGGCAGGTTCACCGTCGAGTACGACGGGGACAGTGGCAGGAGGGAGTACAGGTTCTTCTCCTCCAGAGAGGAGGCCAAGGATTTCTTCGGGGAGCAGGAGAGCAGGAACCCAGTCATCAGGGGAACGCATCTTGAGGATGTGTTCCTCGAGGACACCGGGAGGGACAACATGAAAGTCATAGAGAAGGCGCTGCGCATATGACCCTGATCGGCGACATATTCCGCGTTGCGCTTCCGGACATGTACTATCTCAGGCGGAACATCCTCGTCCTGCTGGCCACCTCCATAGTCACTCCGCTGCTGTACCTGGTGGCGTTCGGGTACGGACTGGGGAACGGCATAACAATGGACGCGGACGGGAAGACCTTCGAGTACATCGCCTACATGGTGCCCGGTGTCGTGGCCCTTACCACTGTGACCTCGTCGTTCACGACGGTGTCGAACAAGCTGATGATCCAGAAGCGGTTCTACGAGAGCTTCGACGAGATGCTCCTCTGCCCCATAACCAAGACATCGCTGGTGCTCGGGAAATCCGTCCTGGGTATCGTGAAGTCCGCGCTCTGCGGGAGCATCATGCTGGTCCTCGGGTCCTGCCTGAGCGGGGACATGCACATCACCGCCGGCCTGATAGGCTGCATGCTCCTCTCCTGCATGACGTTCTCGCTCCTCGGCGTCGCCGCCGGGATGATCATCCCGGACCTGCCGTCGATGAACCTGTTCAACAGCTTCGTCATCCTGCCGATGACCTTCCTGTGCGGCACGATGTTCAGCATCGATTCCCTCCCGGACACCGCCGCGGACATAATCTGGTGCCTCCCGCTGACCCACACCTCCGAGTGCCTCAGGGCCTGCGCGCTCGGCCTCGATTTCCCCTGGATATCGCTGGCAGTCCTGATCGCCTACGCCGTCGCGTTCTACCTCCTCGGGATGTTCGCCCTCAGGAAATCCGAGTGAGGTCTCCGCTGCCTTCCGGGAACGGCATGCCGATATACGGACGCGGCCATACCCATAGCGGGGATCCGCGGATCGCCGGTGAACGGGCATGAACAGAATGAGAGCAGACGACGATGTGATGTCCGATGCCGTCAGGCTGCAGAAGGTGAACGAGGTCCTGGATAGGCTGAAGGCCCTGTCCGCGGACCACGTGCTGCTCATCGAGGGCCTGAAGGACAGGCGCGCCCTCAACGCCGTGGGCATTCACGGGGACATGTTCCAGATACAGTCGTCGGGAGGCCCGGCCGCCGCCGCGCAGTACGTGCAGGAGCACGGGGGGAAGGCAGTAATCCTGACGGACTGGGACAGGCGCGGCGGTTCGCTGGCGTCCGATCTCAGGGACCTCCTGGGGCCGGATGCGGATACCGACGTCCGCGCGGACCTGGCGGCCCTCTCCCGCCACTACATAAAGGACGTGGAATCGCTGGATTCCTTCATAGAGCGCCTATCGGCCTCGGAAGAGCGACGGGGCTCAATCGGCCTTCTTCTTCCGCCTCATCTTCAGGTCGGGGACCGGGAGCCCGAGCTCGGAGAGCCTGACCGCGGCGTCCGCGTTGCCTTTGGAGGCGGCCTCGGTGTACAGCCTGACCGCGGTCTCGCGGTCCGTCTCCTCGATCATGCGGGCATACCTGGCCTGAGCTTTCGTGTATCCCGCTTTGGCCGAGGCCTCCAGATACGCTGTGCCCTTCTTCTTGTCCTTGGCCTCGGTGTCCAGGAAGATCTCCGCCAGGCGGTACAGGGCCCGGGGGCTGCCGGATTTCTCCAGCCAGACGGCGGCGAGCTTCAGGTTCCTGTCCGTGCCCTTGCCGAGCATGTAGAACTCCCCGAGGTTGGTCATCCCGCGCCTGTTCCCGGCCTGGGCGGACCTCACGTACCAGGCGAAGGCCGCGGTCCGGTCCTGGATGACGCCGTTCCCGTAGTCGTACATCACCCCGATGTTGCACATGGCCCGGGCGTTCCCCATCTCCCCGGCGGAGATGTACAGCCTGGCGGCCTCGGGCTTGTCCTTGGAGGTGTTCAGCCCGATGGCGTGGCAGTAGGCGAGGTTGCGGGTGCCGGAGGCATCGCCCAGGCGGGACGCCTCCCCGAAGAGCTCGATCGACCTCGTCCTCTGCTCGGCGCTGCCGTCGGCGAATATGTCCCCCAGGAGGACCATCGACGCAGGGTCCCCGGCGGAGATGTTGGCCTCGAGGAGGGCCACGATCTCCGGGTCCCCCGGGGATGATGAGGAGAGCTCGAGAGCTTTGGAGAAACGGCCGCGGATGAGGGGGTCGCCCGATCCGGACTGCAGGGGAATGTCCAACATGGATCCCCCCTACTGCTTTCGGTAAAATAACCGGAACCGTCGTTGGATTCGATGCCTGTCCATCTCGGCGTTCAGGAGGGCGTCCGCGCGGGGAATCATGCGCTCGGAGCGGCGGACGTTGGTGAACGTGTGGTGCGGGATGAGCGAGACCAGGTTCTGGGCGTCGTCGTGGAGGGCCTTCATATCGGGGGATTTGACGGCGTACTGCCCGGTCATCTGGCGGATGACCAGCTGGGAATCCATCACGAACTCGACATCATCGAACCCGAGCTCCAGGCATTTGGAGATCCCGGCGATGAGCCCGCGGTATTCTGCATAGTTGTTGGTGTGCACGCCCAGGAACTCAGCGTGCTCGTGCACGACCTTCCCGTCGACGGTTATGACGATGGCATAGGCGGATTTCCCCGGGTTGCCGCGGGACCCGCCGTCAGAATAGGAGCATACCTTCGGCATCGGTAGGTCAGCTCTTTGGCGATCCTGTTGTGCGAGTCGACGAGGATGACTTTGGCGGAGATCGGGCTGTCGGTGAGCTCGTATCCCATGATGATGACCTTGTCGCCGACGGAGGCCAGCCTGGCGGCCGCGCCGTTGAGGGCGATGATGCCGGAACCCCTCTCCCCCGGGAGGATGTAGGTCTCGAAGCGGGCGCCTGTCTCGACGACGGCGACGGTGACCCTCTCCCCTACCAGCATGCCGCTGCGGTCGATGAGGTCGGCGTCGATGGTGATGCTCCCCTCGTAATCGAGCCTGGCCTCCGTGACGGTGGCCCTGTGGATCTTGCTCCTGAGCATCCAACGCATGGATATCCCATCCCCGTTCCTTCTTTAAAGTTTCCTGTTCATGTCCGAATCGGTACATCAGTAACACGAACGGAATATTATTTATACACAATATACAGATAACATCTGCAGGAAGAAACGTATTACTAAAGGCCGTGAGGCGTTCGGGCCCCTGTGCTCGCCTCCTTTCAGGGGCCCGTTCCCGGTTTCCGCGCGTCTGTGTTCCATTGCCGTTCTATTATTATCAGTTTAATTAAGAATGCACATTTTATGCATAATTAATTTTTATAATGTAACATTTATATCGGATTCCGTATGTAATCCCGTGATGAAAAGCAGATTCCTGGTATTGGTGCTGGCGGCCGTTCTCGCTGTCCCGGCATTTTCCGTTATGGCGGCGGACGGTTCTTCCGCGGATACCTCGGACGGAACAGAGAGCTCCGGGTTCGAGATAACGTACACCCTCAAAGGCACCGAATACACAGTATCGTATGACGGGCCGGACGACAAGGCCGTCATATTCGGCTATGCCGTCGGCAAGACCGTGGACCAGGCAGGGATGTACTCCAAGATCTACGCCGCCGGCCCCTATGCCAACAACGCCCTCGCAGAGGACGGGAACGAGAAGGTCCAGCGGCTTCCGTCCCTGTACAATTCCGGGAACATCGACCAGATATACACGACCCTGGTGCAGGCGGCGGAGAAAGGGTACCTGGACAAGGAGAACACGACGGTCATCCTGACCACGTACATCGATAATTCGCTGAACCTCAGGAACAAGCTTACCGAGGCAGGCTTCACGCACATCCTGTTCTACGGCAGCATCGAGAGCTACGACCAGGTGGTCTCGTGCGTCTCCGACATCGAGAAGGCGCTCGGATCGTCCGAGGGGCTTGCGGACAGCATGACCCAGACGGAAGAAGAAGTGACAGCTGCCCTGAGCGGCGCCGAGAAGAAGGACTTCATTTACCTCTGGTACAGCAGCAGCAACGGCTGGGGCGCCAAGCAGTCCGGACTCGCCGTCACCCTGGGCGAGACCGCCGCCGGGAACAATGCGGGGTACACTTCCGACTCGACCTCAGGCACCTACTACAACGAGAACTTCATCATCCAGTGCCTTTCGTCGTATCCGGACTGCGTGATCGTCCTCGACAGCGGCTATGTCCGCAATTACGAAGGGTCGGCGGAGAAGTTCGTGGAGGAGTTCATGGGCGGATCGATCGGAAGCCATACCATCTTCGTCTGCGAGCAGGAGTGGAACAACTACGACCCGCAGTTCGCCGACGGCCTGAAGGCGTTCGCGACCGCGCTCCATCCGGACATCTACTCTGAGAGCGATGTGAAGGTCTACAGCAGCTCGGATTTCGAAGACGGCAGCAGCGGCAGCGGGATCGGCGCTGCAGTCTACGCCGGCGCCGCTGCCGCCGCCATAGTCCTGGTGGGGGCCGTCCTCTGGCTCCGCTCCAGGCACTGAGGCATCCCCTTGGCCGAGGAATGGGGAAGGCGCACCAAGGCGCTGGCATGCGCCGCCGTCCTGGCGGCCCTGCTGGTGCTGGCGGTGTTCCTGGACCTGTCGTATGCTCCGGACCCGATACCCTTCAGGAGGGTATGGGACGTCATCTGCGGGAACGGGACCTGGGCCGACAGCTTAATCGTCCCGATGAACGCCGAACGCGTATGCATCGGAGCGGTGGTGGGCTCCGGCCTCGCGGTCGCAGGCGCGGCAATGCAGGCCATGTTCCGCAACCCGATGGCCTCGCCGTACATACTGGGTCTTTCCTCCGGGGCCTCCCTGGGGGCCGCTTTGGGCATACTCTTCGCGGTACCGTTCATCCCTGCGGTCGTCAGCACCCCCGTCCTCGCCTTCGTTTTCTGCCTCCTGACCATGTTCCTGGTCTACGGGGTGTCGAGGATCGGAGGGGTCACCCATACGGAGACGCTGATCCTGACCGGGATCGCCGTCTCCTCCCTGATGTCAGCCGTCGTCTCGTTCCTCACGTTCATATCGGGCGACAAGATGGAGGACATCGTGTTCTGGACCATGGGCAGCCTGTCCCGCGCGGACTTTGGCGAGACCGCGGCGGTCGCTATCCCCGCGGCCGCCGGGATGATCATCATCTACTCCTACGCCAAGGACCTCAATGCCATGATGATCGGCGACTCCCACGCCATGGACCTGGGGATAGATGTGGCGAGGACCAGGCTGGTCGTGCTGGTCGCCTCCACGCTCGTCACCGCTTCCGCGGTCGCCTTCGCCGGCTCCATCGGTTTCGTCGGGCTCATAATCCCGCACATTTTCCGCATCCTCCTGGGCCCGGACAACAGGATCCTCATCCCCATAAGCGCCCTCGGAGGCGCAGCGTTCCTGATCTTCTGCGATTGGCTGGCCCACGTCGTCGCCGAGCAGTACGGGGTGCTGCCCATAGGCATACTCACCGCGCTGGTGGGCGCCCCGTACTTCATCTATCTGCTGAGGGTCAGGAGGAACGAGGTGGGATGGTGAGGGACCTGCGCGCCGAGGGGCTGCATTTCAGGTACCGCGAGAAGCCAGTCCTGGACGGTGCCGACCTGGACATCCGCGAAGGGGAGGTCTTCGGGATCCTGGGGCCGAACGGTTGCGGGAAGACCACCCTGCTGAAGAACCTGAACAGGAACCTCTCCCCCGAGTCCGGGAGGGTGCTGATCGGGGACGACGACATCGCCGGCATGGCCAAGAAGGACATAGCCAGGGAGATCGCCGCCGTGCCGCAGGGGAACGAGATCAGGTTCTCATTCACTGTCAGGGACATCGTGGCCATGGGTAGGATGCCGTTCCAGAGGCAGTTCGAGGGGGAGAGCCGGTCGGACGGGGAGATCATCGACCGGGCGATGCGCGATGTCGGTATCTGGGACATGCGGGACAGGCACATCAACGAGATGAGCGGGGGCGAGCGCCAGACGGTGATCATCGCCCGTGCCCTGGCCCAGACCCCGAGGTACCTCCTGATGGACGAGCCCACGAACCACCTGGACATCAACATGCAGTTCGAGGTCCTCGATCTCGTCCACAGGCTGTCGAGGGAGAAGGGCATGACGGTGGTGATCGTGTCCCACGACCTGCCGATGGCCGCCCGCTACTGCGACAGGGCGGCGCTCATCGCAGATCATAAGGTCATGTGCTGCGGAACCCCTGAGGAAGTTCTGACGCCGGAGAACATGAGGCTGGTGTTCGGTGTCGACGCGGAGCTCACGAAGGATTCCAAGACCGGGATGAACAGCGTTATCCTGCACGGATCGGTCCGCAGAAGCTGATGCCTGGCACATTAAGGGTCTAATCGGTTCCGGATGCTCAAGGCGAAATCAGAAAAGAGCGCTCAGACAGATGAGTATAGTGGAAAAGACCGCCCCATTCAAAAAGCGACCTGCTGATTCATAGTTGCAACAAAAAACCGCAGGCCGAGAGGAATATCGCCGACCTGAGATAAAGATTGGCGCCTCGGCAGGCCTCCGGGGAAGGTTGCGGCAGGGAGGCAAGGAAAGCTTGAGGATAGCGATCGGGATGGACCTGCACAAGAAGACCGCGGTATGCTGCGCGGTCCATGCGGGCCCGGGGAAGCCGAGCGAAGAAGAGGAGGAGTTCCTGAGGCGCTTCAACAGGGACCACGGCACGCAGCCGTCGGAGCCCGAGGACATAGCGCGGATCGCGGAGGCGCTCCGCGGGCATGAGGCGCATGTCCTCATCGAGAACTCCACGAAGACGCACGAGACCTACTGGGTCCTGACCAACCTCGGGATCGACACGGTCGTGGCGCAGGCCCAGGACCTCTACCGGATCACCAAGTCCGTGAAGAAGACCGACGCCAACGATGCGGCCGAGCTCGCGGGGTACATGCGGCGGAGGCTGAACGGCGAGCGCGAGTTCGCCGTCTGCAAGATGCCGTCCCCGGTCTGGATGGAACGGCGCGAGATATGCCGCGCGGTCCTCGCGGAGAAGAGGCACCTGGCGGACCTCAAGCGCCGGGCCAGGATGCACATGCTCCTCCACGGGATCAGGCTGAGCAAGGATTACTCCGACATCTTCTCGAAGAAGGCGATGAAGGAGATGTGGGACTCGAGGGACACCTGCCTGAGGCTCCTCGTGTCGGAGGCGAGGTCGATAAAGGCCCGCACCGACGAGGAGGCCAGGCTGATCCGGGCGACGTTCGGGCACATCACCGACTTCGATCTGGTGATGAGCATCCCGGGGTTCGGCGCGGTCTCGGCCGCGTACGCGGTCTCTATGATCATCGACGTGAAGCGCTTCGGGTCGTCGGCCCAGCTGGCGGCGTACTTCGGCCTGGTGCCGAAGGTGCGCGAATCGGCGGAGACCTCGCACCGGTGCGCGACCACGCACCGCGGCGACAGAGAGATGCGCAGGCTGCTGTGCCAGTCGGCGATCGTCCACGTCCGCACCGCCGAGGACTCGGTGGTCTCGGCCCTCTACAACAGGCTGAGGGCGAGGGGGGTCTCCCACCGGGAGGCCCAGGTGGCGGCCGCGCGCAAGCTGGTGACCGTGGTCTGGTCGGTGCTGAGGAACCGCAGGCCCTTCAGCACCGACAGGGAGCTCCTGGAACGCTCCGCCGAGATGGCGGAGGAAGCGGAGGGGGATCCGGCGGCGGACTGAACCCCTGATATGCGGGCGCCGAGCGCGGGCATCCCGGGGCCTTAATCGCCGAGCACCATTTGGCCGCCGCATCAGCGGCAGGCCGAAGCAAAAGATGGCGCAAAGCCGAGGGACAGCCGGATACGCGGTGAGGTCCTCCGTCCCGGAGGGGCGGATGGGCGTGAATAAGATGGCGGCCCGGCGGAGATCCCGCCCGCACGAGAGCTGAGGCACAGCACCTGCAGAAGGCGGTCGCACAGCGGAAGCTACGCAAAGTTTAACCAAAACGGGGCTGATAATGTGGTTGGCGGGCGCTGCCTGAATGGAATAAGCAAAAGATGGCGCAAAGCCGAGGGACAGCCGGATACGCGGTGAGGTCCTCCGTCCCGGAGGGGCGGATGGGCGTGAATAAGATGGCGGCCCGGCGGAGATTCCGCCCGCACGAGAGCTGAGGCACAGCACCTGCAGAAGGCGGTCGCACAGCGGAAGCTACGCAAAGTTTAACCAAAACGGGGCTGATAATGTGGTTGGCGGGCGCTGCCTGAATGGAATAATTGGCGTCCCGGATGGAATTCGAATCCATGTCGGGGCCTCGACAGGGCCCCATGATAGGCCACTACACTACCGGGACGGCTGAAATGACCTATTGATATGTGCTATTTAATGGTTGCTGAATCGAAGGGGCCGGGCCTGGAATACAGAGGCCAGTACCGGTTCTTGCCTATGCTTCGAAACACGGAATTCCGAAGGAAAACGGGACTTGCAGCATACAGTATATCACAAATGGATGATACAGCCAACTATAATAATCGGAACATCTATGGGCCCGTGTTCTGAGCATGAAAGGCAATGGACCTGCGGACGGAGCAGTCGGAGAACCCGGCGGCTGTGAGATGATGGAGGCATATGCCAGATATACCGGCCGCAAGGTCATATTCATCGCTGTCTGCATTGTCGCGATCTTCTGCCTGTTCTTCGTTTCTCTCATGTACGGTACGCTCGACCTCTCCGTGAGGGATGTGTTCAATCTCTTCTGGGATCACCTTTCGGGCAGGACATACGACCGTATACAGGAGAATGATGAATGGTTCTCGGACAGGATCCTCTGGGAGTACCGTGTCCCGCGCGCCCTGTTCTGCATAATCGCCGGTTCCTCTCTCGCGGTGGCGGGCGCCGTCATGCAGAGTGTGATGAAGAACCCGCTCGCCGATGCGTACACTACCGGAGTATCTTCAGGAGCGATGTTCGGTGTGGCGGTCGCTATGGTCCTGGGCCTTTCCGTCGGGGGCGGGTCCACCGGAGGCGGCGTGGTCATCAACGCCATGGTGTTCTCGATGATCCCGGTGATCGTCATGGTAGCGATGGCCCCTTTCTTCAAGGAGTCCCCCGCATCCCTGATTCTGGCGGGAGTGGCCACTTCCTACCTGTTCAATGCTATGACGACCCTCATCCTGGTGACCTCGGATTCCGCCGATCTCCAGACCGTCTACCGCTGGCAGGTCGGCTACCTTGCGGATATCCGCATGGATTCTATCCTGCCGACGTTCCTGACGGCGGCGATCGGATCAGCGATTCTCATCCCCCTGTCCAGGAAGCTCAATCTGATGGCCATGAGCGATAACGAGGCCAAGGCCCTCGGGGTGAACGTCAACCTGCTGAGGATCGTCTGCCTGGCCGTCATGTCATGCATGGTCGCGACAGTTGTCAGCTACGCTGGGATAATCGGATTCGTGGGCCTGGTGGTGCCTCATATCGTGCGCATGGTCATCGGTTCGGACAACAGGTTCGCCCTTCCTGCATCGGCGGTCTTCGGGGCGCTGTTCTTCCTGTCCTGCGACATCATCTGCAGGGCGAACTATTGGGGCGGCGAGACGCCTACCGGCGTCATCACCTCTCTTGTCGGCGCTCCGATCTTCATGTTCCTGATCGTGAGATCGAAGAAGGGGATGTGGTGAGATGGCGGGAGCGGCGATATGAATTTGGAGATAACGATGCCGGATCCGAAAAGGATCTATAAAGCATCGAAAAGGCGGAGCCTGCTCCTGACTCTGGCGGTTGCCGCCGCCTGCATCATCGTGGCAGTCTATTCTCTCGGGATAAACGCCTATGACATGACCTTCTCCGATGCCTGGAGCGTGTTCATAGACCATCTGAAGAACGGAAGGCCGGAGAGAGTCGTCGGAGATCATGACAGTTACGTCACCTGGCTGACGGACTATGTGGTGGTCTACAGCAACGCTTCCCGCATCGCCGCGGCCGCGGCCGTCGGGGTGATCCTCTCGGTCGGCGGATCCGTGATGCAGACGGTGACGCACAATCCTCTCACCGAGCCCTATACCATCGGGATATCGTCGGCCGCCCTGCTGGGTTACAGCATCGCCATGGTCTACGATGTCTGCATCCTGCCTTTCGCGTCGGGGGATGCAGCGGAGATAATCAACGCTTTCGTGTTCTCGCTGATGCCGGCATCGGTGATCCTCTTCATATCGGTCTTCAGGAAGATGACGCCGATGATGATGGTGCTGATCGGCATCGGGATGATGTACTTGTTCTCGGCGTTCAGCACCTTTGTGCGCTTCAATGCGTCCGAGGAGGACCTTAAGACCATCTACGATTGGACCGTCGGGAGTGTCGGGAGTGTCGATTGGGACCAGACGGCGATCCTCTTGATCGCCGCAGCGTTGCTGGCACTTCTGTTTATACTCGTATCTAGGTCGGTGAATGTTCTTGCCACGGGGGATGATGAGGCACATGGACTCGGCCTTAATGCCGTCCTGTTCAGGGTGTTCTGTTTCGTGGCAATCTCGGTGGCAGTGGCCATCGCAGTATGCTATACCGGGACCATCGGTTTCGTTGGTCTGGTCGCGCCTCATATTGCCAGGCTGTTCACGGGAAACGACAACCGTCTTCTCATACCCGCGTCGGCGGCCGTGGGGGCCCTCATGATTATCGCCGGGGATACGCTGGTGAGATGGCTTCCTGGTGGCCTCCCGGTCGGAGTGATCACGGCCATCATAGGGAGCCCGCTCTTCCTGTACTTCCTATACAGGCAGCGTAAGAACTCGCTCTTCTGAGCATCTGGCATTGTGCATATTGGATGATTATTCCAATATATTTATAAGGGATTCATGGTTACTTGGACGTAAGCTCCAACAGTCTCATTGGATTCTGGAACAGCGTGATATCTATGGAAAAGAAGTTACTGTACGCCATCATCATCGGAGTCATCGCCGTCGTAGCGGTGTCCGCGGCGGCCGTTGTCATATCATCAGACGATGATCATGATGACAACAACGGGGGCGACAGCACCCTCGCAGTATCCGTCTCCGACCTGAATGATGCCAAACTCAAGATTTTCGGTAATGCCGACGGAGACGGCGACATCGATCAAGATGATGTCGACGCCATACAGAAGCTCATTGATGATTCGGGATACCTGGCCATGGCCGATGCCGACGGAGACGGCGACATCGATGAGGACGACCTGAACATCATCAAAGCGGTCGTTGACTGGAAAGACGGGGATGCTCAGGTCTCCCTCCTCAATGTCAACTATCATGACACCGACGGCAACGGGACAATGGACACAGAGCTTGTATCCACCAAGTTCCCGGTGACCTCAGCCATAATGACCGCTTCTAGCAACGATGCCCTGCTCGTCTACATGCTGGATAAGACAGACATCATTCATGGAGCTTCGTACAGTTACAGTGCCAAGAGTGCTTATGCCTCCATGGACATCACTCTCTTCGGAGACAACCTGCTGGACACCTCCAAGGTTGCCAAGATCGGAAGTTCGTCGACTTCAATCCCTATCGAGGACGGAACAACATCCAGCGGAACGGCGTACACTGGGTCTTCTAAGATCATCAAGGATTACGGCGTTACTGCAGTTATCACTGACTGGAACCGCACTTATATCACTAATGAAAGCGAATATGAGAAAACAGGTGTCGATGTCATCAGGGTCGCTGCGGCATCTCTCGATAAAGACGTTTACACCAACTCAATCCTCACACTCGGTTTCTTCACTCAATCGCTCAGCAAGGCCGCCGAAGTTGTATCTGCTTACGATGCGGCGTTCGAGAGCATTGATTCCAAGGTTTCCGGGATCTCTGATTCTGACAAGGTTTCTGCCGTTGCCTCCTCGATGAGCGGCTATATATCCAGCGGCGGTTCCGATTATACCGACGTCATCGTCAGGGCCGGAGCGAAATTCGCACTTGAAGGATATGATTTCGGCAGTTCTGCAAGCGTCAAGCCCAGCCCTGACCATCTAGACATCTATCAGAACTACAGTTTCGATTACATCGTCCATCTCAGGACCGTTGCCGGATATGCTACATCGACGGATGACGGTCTGAGTTACGCCCAATCTGTCTACAAGACATATTCTGACTCATTCAACCTCTGGGAGAACTACGGCATATCAGGAAGCCAGATTCTGGTGTCCGGATGCGTACCTGTGCCTGTAAGAGTAGCCCTGACGGCATACGCCCTATACGGCTCCTCCGATTATTCGGACATCTTCACCCTGACTTGGGCGAACGAGATCAGCCAGAGCTTCATCAACCTGTTCTCGGGAGACGCCGCCAATCTCACTGCCGGAGAACTGACTCTCGTCATCAACTCCAGCGATGACACGTATTCGACCATCACTTACAATATGAACGGATACACCAACAGTCCCCTCAACCCGACCAAGTACAGAGAGGGAGCCAAGGTAACTCTTTCCGATCCAATTCTCAGCGACGACAAGCATTTCGACGGCTGGTACACGGACTCTGAGTTCACCACCAAGTTCGGAGGAATCACAGCAGATACCACTGGCGATATTGTCATCTATGCCAAGGTTGTCGATGGGTTCACCGTGACATTCGATGCTCAGAACGGCGCATCAGACGCAGTCACGAAGGTTTCCTACGCCGATGGCTCTACTGTCAACGTTCCTCTGTATAAGCACGGAAGCAGCAGTTACGTCGATGTTCCTGAGTACAGCGGGCACACATTCCTGGGCTGGTACACCGACAGCGGGGAGAAGTACTCATTCACGACAGCCGAGACGGAGAGCTTCACGCTGACCGCCAAGTGGCAGGTCACCGAGGCTGCCAACATCTATCTGAAGGTCCTCGGGAACGCCAACAAGGACCTGACCATCGACGTTGATGACGTTGCCATTATCAATGACATCATCGCTGGAACGAAGACCTATGACGATTATCCATATGCGGATGCCAATAACGACGGCAAAGTGGACAGCACTGACCTCGATCTGGTCAACGCCATGATCGCCAAGA
Source organism: Methanomassiliicoccales archaeon LGM-DZ1 (assembly GCA_030168595.1). NCBI lineage: Archaea > Methanobacteriati > Thermoplasmatota > Thermoplasmata > Methanomassiliicoccales > Methanomassiliicoccales archaeon LGM-DZ1. The sequence goes on from CP115556.1 coordinate 1,603,324, forward strand.
CCGACGGCACCACTGTCTACGTGGACAATCTCGACAGGACCGGGGCCAGGACCATGACCCAGATCACATACCCGCTTGACAACATCGTCTTTTACGGGACCAACATAATCTATCCTGCAATGTACGTCGGAGCAGCCGACCACACTGCTGGGTACTTCGGGAAACTGTCCTATGCGAATTCGGAATCGGCGCTTCCCTCATCGGGAGCGAAACAGCTCGGCACAGCGGCAAGGTCGATCACCCCTGCAGATTGGAAGCAGTTTACCACACTTGCGAGCGAGAAGACCATCGGTGCGTTCGTCGTGGACTTCAGCGGCATTTCGGCGATCACCAACACGTTCCAGAGCGATCTTGACAAGGGAGGCATACCCATGCTCAGCTGGGGATCGGCAGATGTAAGTGCCGATGCATACTCTGCTCTCACTTTGGCCTTCCTCTTCGGAGGAGATAATGCGGAGATCGGCGAGAAATATGCGCAGAAGACTATCGATGTCATCGATGCGATCGCGCAGAAGGTCTCGACCATGTCCGACAGCGAGAAGCAGTCGTATATCTCGCTGAACATGTACATCTACATCTGTGAGAATGATTCGACGTTCAACACCAGTGCTACTACTGCCGGAGGTGTTCCTTACTACACCATCAACAAGAACTTCGCCAGCAAATATGCCGGAAAGAACTCAACGAAGATGGACAGTACCGAGGCATTGTCCAACTATACGGATGTGGACAAGCTGATAAACAACCGTTCGATTGATTTCGGCACAGATGTCAATGATACTATCGTCAGCACCTGGACACACTCGAATAATGGTGTCAGCTCAGAAAAGTACTTCTCCAAGTACCTCGAGAAACTGTACTATGTGAACAACCTCCTGCCTGCAGGAGCCAAAGTTGCATACATGGCTTACGCTCTTTACGGAGACACTCTTAGCGGAGATTCCGACAGCAGCACCGTGTTCTCCAAGGAGTGGGCGGACTCAACCCTGCAGTACTTCATCGATATGCATCTGGCGCCGTTCCAGTACGATTCTGACGGCACCACTGCTTATCAGACAGTGGACAGCATCGTGACTGTTTTTGGCTACAGCGACTATCAGGCAGCCAAGTCTGCTTGATCTGAAACAGGGAGGGGTTCACCCCTCCCATCTTAACTTCTGAGATTTCCATGGGCATTTCTGCAATCGAATCAAGCGAGGACATAAAGATCGTATACCGCCACCAGATCGCTAGACGCATCCTCCTTCTGGCGTTCTGCATAGCCGCGATGATCCTTTTCATCGGGATGTTCTCGCTGGCAGAATATGATTCGATCTCGATCTCCGAGACATACAAGATCATCTGGAACCACCTCATGGGCACCACCTATGACGTCCACAGCGAGGACATCACCGAAAGGAGATACTTCTGGGCGGATCGTTTCATCTGGAACACGATCATGCCGCACATCTGCGCAGCCATCCTGGCTGGCGGGGGGCTGGCTGTATGCGGGGCCCTTATGCAGGCCATCATGAACAATCCGCTTGCCGATCCCTACAGCACAGGCATATCATCTGGGGCTGCCTTCGGTGCTGTGGCGGCCATCATATCGGGGATATCCATCTCCACCGTGGAAGGAGAGATGGGCATCGTGACCAATGCATTCGTCGGGGCCATGATTCCGGCGGTCATCGTGATCATCTTGTCTCAGAGGATCAATATGACCCCGGCGACGCTCATCCTCCTGGGAACTGCTGTTTCCTATTTCTTCAACTCCCTGACCACTTATGTTATGGTCACCGCAGATGCCGATACCCTGAAATCGGCCTACCTGTGGCAGGTCGGTTCGCTCGACAGCATCGATTGGAACGGAACGTACGTCATGGCGGCAGTGACCATCGTGGGAAGCATCATCGTCCTGCTGCTGTCCAACATACTCAACGTGATGTCGCTGGGCGACAACAGCGCCAAGAGCCTGGGGATAGATGTCCATAAATTCCGCATCATCTGCCTGACCCTGATGGCGGTGATGACAGCGGCCATCGTCTCCTTCACCGGCATCCTCGGGTTCATCGGGCTGGTATCTCCTCATATCGTGAGATTGGTCATCGGATCGGACAACAAGTTCGTGATACCGGTCTCTATCGTTGTGGGGTCATTCCTGCTCCTGCTCTCCGATTATCTTGCGTTCCAACTTTCCGACATCCCCGTAGGCGTGATACTCAGCATCATCGGGAGCCCGGTGTTCTTCCTCCTGATCGTGTTCCAGGGGCGCAGGACGGGGGCGATCTATTGAGCCTGAGGGAGGAATATGGCAGGAGCTGCCACCGTAAAGTGCTCTTCACGGCAGGTCTGGTACTGCTGGCAATTCTATCGTTCTTCCTGACCCTGGGATTCGGTGTCTATGATATCTCCCTCGTGCACTCATGGGAGGTCTTCATTGGGCACCTGACGGACAACATCGCCGATCCGGACGGCGACTATTACATCTGGGGAGAGTACATAGGAAGGGTTTCACGCGCCATCGGGGCGATCTTCGTGGGCGCCGCGCTTTCGGTCGCGGGCGCGGTCATGCAGACCGATTTCAAGAACCCGCTCGCCGAGCCGTACACCATGGGGATCGCATCTGGCGCCTTCCTCGGCGCAGTGCTGTTCCTCGTTGACGGTTTCTCCGTATTGCCGTTCGTCGATGACAATCTGGCACTAGTGGCAAATTCTTTCGTCATGTCGCTCGTTCCGACGGCCATCATCGTCATCGTGGGGTTCTTCAGAAAGATGACGCCGACAATGATGATACTCACCGGGATCGCCGTAATGTTCCTGTTCAGCTCCATTTGCCAGTTAATCCTGGTGACCGCGCCTTCCGAGAACCTTTCTGATGCCTATTCATGGCGTGTCGGCTCGTTATCCAGGATCACGTGGGACAATCTGCCGTACATCGCGTCCGTATCATCGGTGCTGATGGTCCTCACCTACCTGTTCTCAGGAAAGCTCAACGTCCTCTATGCCGGGGACCGCAGCGCCCAGACCTTGGGGGAGAATGCAGGGAACGTCAGGATCGTCACTCTAATCCTCGTTTCGCTCCTGACCGCTTCGGTCGTCTGCTTCGTCGGGACGATCGGGTTCATAGGTCTCGTGGGGCCACACGTGGCCAGGATCTTCGTCGGTTCCAACAACCGCTATCTCCTGCCCGCCTCTGCCTCCTTCGGGGCCGCCTTCATCATACTGGCAGATACCCTGGCGAAGATTTCCGGTCCGAACGGGCTTCCTGTAGGGGTGATCAGCTCGATGGTCGGTGGACCTCTCTTCATCTGGATCCTCATCCGCCAGCGCAAAAGCGCATGGGCCTGATCTCCGCGAAAAACGATATAGCCCCAAGGCAATGACCAATCTGTCATGGCAGCGACAGTCGGCGATTACATGGTTCGCGACGTCCAGTACGTCGCGCCGAACATGACCGTTGAGGAAGTGAAGGACAGGCTCATCAACTCGAACTTCCACGGTTTCCCCGTGGTCGAGAACGGCTATCTCCTGGGATATGTCACCGCCAAGGAGCTGCTCCGCTACATGGACACTCCCAAGGCGAAGCTCCGCTCCGTCATGTCCCGCGGGACCCTCTGCGTCATACCCTCGATGAGCATCGACGATGCCACCCGCGTTCTCTTCCGCTACGGGCTGCGGAACCTCCCTGTCGTGGACGAGGAGAAACGCCTGGTCGGCATCATCTCGAACATCGACATCGTGAGGTCCCAGATCGAGAAATCCCGCCCCGGGAAGGTCATGAACGTTAAGAACTTCATGGAGCAGCAGAACGGCATCACCATGAGGATCCACAATGAGGAGATCCCCATCGACCAGATGATCCCCACCCAGAAAGAGGTGTACATGGATGAGCTCGTCGGCCGCCAGTACGAGATCAAGAGAGGCCTGAACGAGCCCCTTATCGTCATCAAGAGGCACAACGGCTATCTGGTTGTGGACGGGCACCACCGCGTGATGGCCGCTAAGCGCCTGGGCATGAAGACCTTCAAATGCATCGTCCTCGAGCCCAACAACCTCGACATCCCGCTGGGACTGGAGACCACTGCCGAGAGGTGGGGCCTTCACACGCTGGACGACGTGAAGATCATCGAGGGCTCCAAGCACCCGTTCATGGAGGTCACCACCATGCTCCTGCCCAAGGAGCAGGCGGAGAACATCAACCAGATCCTCATGGAGAGGATGGAGGAGGACCCGGGGCCCGGCGTCCCCTCACCCCTCTCGCCGAGGGTCATGAAGAGGCCTGCAGCGAAGAAGGAACCGAAGACCCAGGATCCTGCGGAAGATGCGGCGGAACCTCCCAAGAAGAAGGCCAGGCCGTCCTCCAGGAAAACGCCTGCGAAGGCTAAGGCCAAGAAGGCCTGAACGGTTTTCCCTTCAGATCCTGATCAGCTCGTACTTCCTGGAGCCGATGCCTAGGGCCTCTGCGGCCTCCACTGTATGGATGCCGTGCTGGCGCTCGATCCTCTCCACCAAATGGTCTCTTCCCGGGTCCTTCGACGTGTAAACGAGGTCCAGGCAGGCCTGGTCGATGGCAACAGGGTCCGGCGAGGCCAGGGTGCCGATGTCCTTCATGCAGGGATCCTCCGCTTCTGCGACGCAGTCGCAGTCGACGGAGAGGTTCTTCATCACGCTGACGAAGGCCAGGTTCCCATTGAAGCGGCGGACCACGGCCGACGCCGCGTCTGCCATGGACTCCAGGAAGAGGTCCTGCTCAGTGGAGAAGTAGTCTCCGTCGGGGCTTCCCGCGCCGTGGATGTAGGCCTTCCCGTGGGATGAGGCGCAGCCGATGGACAGCTGCTTGAGCGCTCCGCCGAACCCTCCCATGGGGTGCCCCTTGAAATGTGCCAGCACCAGCAGGGAGTCGTAGTTCTTCAGGTTCTTCCCGACATAGTCCTTCTTGATGACATTCCCGTCGGGGATCTCCAGGACATCGTCCGGGCCCTCGGCGTCCATGAGGTCGAAGTCGAACGTGTCCCAGCCGTGCTCATGGATTAGCTTCCGGTGCTTCTCGGTGCTGTCCCTCTCGCCCGGGTAGGCGGTGTTGCACTCGACCACGGTGCCGCCGGCGGCCTTCACCGTCGGCCGCCAGAAATCCGGGGCCAGGTAGTTCTGGTTTCCCTCCTCCCCCGAGTGGACCTTGATCGCGATCTTCCCGGGAAGCTCTTTGCCGAGCGCCCTGAACGCCTTCAAGGCGTCCTCGGGTGCCGTGCCTTCGGTGAAATAGACCTTGGATGCCATAACCGTCACAGTGTAAAAAATGGCATCGGCGGTATTTTTCCGTTCTGCTCATGCATCCCGGCCTGTGGGCCGGGGAAATGGTTTCAGTCTTCCTTCTTCCAGGCGGTTATCCCGCTCTGGTCGGAAAGGCACGAGGGGTCGAAGACGGGCTCCTCCACGCCCTCCTTCTTCTGCCTCCGGTAATCCCGGAAGGCCTCTGCGCCGCGGCGGTACAGCTTCAGGATCAGGTAGGCGTTGAAGAACGCGCAGACCGCCATCATCACGTCGAGCGCGATGAACGCGTAATCCGAGGAGATCCAGCTGAAGACGAAGACGACGATGATCACCAGCAGCTTGAGCCCCAGCTTGGCCGCCTTATGGTCCCCGAACATGAGCAGGTTGCCCTCGGCCACCACTATGTCGGACATGAGGCAGGTGAACGCGAAGACGAACATGAACACGGTCAGCAGCGCCGGCGCGAGACCGCTTCCGATGGTGTCCTTGAAGACCTCCTGGAGGCAATCGATGGAGTCTCCGTCCCCGCCGATGAACGCTCCCACGTCCGCATAGGACAGGAAGACAAGGGCGGTCAGGGTGCTGACCAGGGTGTCGACCAGGACGCCGAACGCCTGGGTGTAGCCCTGCTGGGCAGGGTGCTTGACATCGGCGATGGAGGACAGGTTGGTGATGGTGCCGATACCTGCTTCGTTGGACCACACTCCCCTCCTGAGGCCCCACATGATCGCTGTTCCGATCCCTCCGCCGATGACTGACGGCGGGGAGAGGGCGTCGCCGAAGATGCTGCCGAACGCGTCGAGTATGCCGTCGCCGCTGAGGGCGATGGACACGATGCACATGACGAACCAGCCGAGCGCCATGGCCGGGACGATCCATACCGACATGTCGGCCACGCGGTACACGCCGAGGAACACGATCACCGCGGCCAGGGAGGTGATGAAGATCGCAGTGAACCACTGTCCGTCGATGTCGTGCTCGTCGAAGAGGCCGTTGAGCGCCTCGGCCATGGACACGGCCTCGCCGGAGACGTACCCTACGAGGTACATCAGGATCATGATGAACGCCAGGGCCAGGCCGAGCTTCTTCATGCCGAGCCCGTGGAACATGGTGTAGGCCGGGCCTCCGCGGAATCCTCCGTCCTCTTTCGGCGTCTTGTAGATCTGGCCGATGGTGGTCTCCAGGAAGCTCGTGGCCATGCCGATGGCGGCGAACACCCACATCCAGAAGATCGCTCCGGCCCCGCCGGCGATGATGGCCGTCACCGGCCCGGCAATATTGCCGACGCCGATGCGCGAGCCCATGCTCATGCAGAAGACATGGAACGAGGAGATCTTCCCCGGGCGGGGTGTTTTGTTCAGGTCGAAGGTTGTGCGCACCATCTCCCCGAGCCCGCGGAACTGGACCCCTCTGAGGAGGACAGTGGCGAGGACCCCGATGGCGGCTATTACAGCAAAGGCGATGTACCAGATGTAATCGTCGATCGAATAAAGCGAATCCACTAACGACATGGGATGCCTGGTGCGGATAGCATGACGTATTAATCACCCTTGTCATTAAAATGTTAGAATAATGCGGAATCCGAAGACACAATTGCGGAAACGCGATAAAATCTATACGATAATCGCAGATGAGCCAGGACGTCCGCGGATGCCGCAGAGCGACCGGTCAGGAACAGAAGGAGACCGGCCCTAAGGGCCGGGGAAAAGGTTTCAGGGCCTGCTCACTGGGTCCTTTCCCTTACGGCCCTGAGGAGCATCCTCTGCTCTGCGGAAGCGATGATCCTCTTCGTCCTGACGAAGGTGTCGGGGTTCAGGGAGATGCAGTCGATCCCCTGCTCCACGAGGAACTCGCAGAACTCGGGGTAGACGGAGGGGGCCTGCCCGCAGATGCTGACGTGGTTGCCGTTGGCGTGGGCGACCTTGATGAGGTGGCTGATGGCGGCCTTCACGCCGGGGTTCCTCTCGTCGAAGTAGCCCATCTTCCCGAGGATGTCGGAGTCCCTGTCGCAGCCCATGGTGAGCTGGGTGAGGTCGTTCGAGCCGATGGAGAACCAGTCGCAGTACTTGCAGAACTCCTCGGCCATGAAGATGTTCACAGGCACCTCGGCCATGAAGTAGAGCTTGAAATCGGGGCCGCGGTAGAGGCCGACGGACTCCATCATGGCGGTGATCTGCTTGACCTCGCCGATGGTCCTGACGAAGGGCAGCATGACGTTGACGTTCTTCATGCCCATGTCGTCCCTGACCTTCTTGATGGCCTTCAGCTCGCACATGAACGCCTCGCGGTAGTTCTCGGAGACGTACCTGGAGCATCCCCTCCATCCGATCATGGGGTTGTCCTCGTTGGGCTCGAACTCGGCGCCGCCCCTCATGTCGCGGTACTCGTTGGTCTTGAAGTCGCTGGTCCTCAGCGTGACCGGCCTGGGGTAGAACGCCCTGGCCACTTTGGAGATTCCGTCCGCGAGCTTGTCGATGAGCTCCTGGGCCCTTCCCTCCTTGATGACAGCGAGCGGGTGCTCTCCGATGTAGTTAGTGAAGAGGAACTCGGACCTGAGCAGGCCGACGCCGTCGCAGGGCAGCTGCGCGACCTCCTCGGCCTTCGAGGGCATGGACATGTTGACCATGACCTTGGTCCCGGTGATCGGGACGGGCTCGGAGAACGCTGCGGGCGCGGCGGCGGACGGAGCGGACGCCTCCGGCGCGGCCTTCTTCTTGATCTCTCCGCGGTAGACGGTCCCGGTGGAGCCGTCGACGGTCACGACCTCGCCGTTCTTCAGGGTCTCGGTGGCCTCGCCGGTTCCGACGACGCAGGGGGTCCCGAGCTCGCGGGAGATGATGGCCGCGTGGCAGGTCATCCCGCCCTCGTCGGTGACGATGGCGACGGACCTGCTCATGGCGGGGACCATGTCGGGCATGGTCATCTTGGTCACAAGGACGTCGCCGTCCTTGATGACGTCCAGGGACATGCCAATGCTGTAGATGCAGACCTTCCCGGTGGCCATGCCGGGGCTGGCTCCGAGACCGGTGAGGACGACGTCGCCGCCGGCGATCTCTGCCTCGGTGGATTTCTCCTCGCTCCCGCTCCCGATGGCGGTGATGGGCCTTGCCTGGACCAGGTAGACCTTGTCGTCCTCGATGCACCACTCCATGTCCATGGGCCTGTTGTAGTGGATCTCGACCTGCCTTCCGATCTCGGCGACCTCGAGGATCTTGGCATCGGTGATCTTCTGGACCTTCTGGAGGTCCTGGGGGATGTCCTCCTTGACCGCGCCGCCCTGGGGGCCGCGGATGTACTTCCAGGTCTGCTTGGAGATCCTCTTCTTCGTGATGGCCATCTTGGACTTGTCGATCTGGAAGGTGTCGGGGGTGACCTCGCCGCCGACAACCGCCTCTCCGAGCCCGTAGATGCCCTCGACGATGATGTTCTTCGCTCCGTTGTGGGGGTCCACGGTGAACATGATCCCCGAGTATTCGGAGTTGACCATCTTCTGGACGACGACGGCCAGCTTGACGTCCTCGTGCGAGTATCCCTGCTTCTCCCTGTAGGAGATGGCGCGGGCGTTGAAGAGGGAGGCCCAGCATTTCCTGATCTTGTCGAAGAGGTCCTTCTCGTCCTTGACGTTCAGGTAGGTGTCCTGCTGCCCGGCGAAGGACGCATCGGGGAGGTCCTCGGCGGTCGCGGAGGACCTGACCGCAACGAACCCTTTCTTCCCGTCCAGGAGCAGCTTGTAGTTCTCCTTGATCTGCTTCTTGAGGTCGGCGGGGATCTCGTGCTGGGCGAAGAGGTCCTGGATCTTCTTGGATGCCGCTACAAGGGTGTCGTCGGAGTCGGGATCGACCTCCTTGATGGCCTCCATGATCTTCGGCATGATTTTGCTGGATTTTATGAAATAATCATAAGCAACAGTGGTCAGTACGAAGGCGTGGGGCACCGGGAACCCGGAGGAGGTGAGCTCTCCGAGGTTAGCTCCTTTCCCTCCGACGACGGGGACGTCGCCGACGCGGAGCTCGTTCGAATCAATGATCATCCTTTTCTCGATATTAGAGTCGACCATGGAAATCGCCATTCTGGAACTGGTTTCGCGGCACTCGCCGCACTGAATGAGAAATCCTGTTCAGGCGCTTATAAAGCTGATGGGGGACGCACGTTCTTAGGTGGTCTCAGAAGGGGGTTCTGCGGCTGTTTTCCATCTTTCCGAAGGGTGTTCGGGGGATTTCCGCGGTGTTTCCCAAAAAATATAATTATTAATATAATAATACAAATTATATAAATCTCGGTCTCGGAGGCCCGCCATGCCCGAAGCTCTTGTCGGAAGGAGGAAGGAGATGCTGATCCTGGAGAACCAGTTCCGTTCCGAGGGGTCGTCGCTGGTAGCGGTCACCGGCAGGAGGCACTCCGGGAAGACCGCGCTCCTCACTTACTTCGCGTCCAGGCACCCCAACACCCTCTATTTCCCGGCCAGGGAGGAACCGGCATCCAGGAACCTCGCGTACTTCAGGCGCGCTGCCGGAGAGTTTCTCAATGATCCTTCGGCGGCCGCCGATGCCGACTGGAACCGCACGTTCAGGGCGCTGGTGGGCGGGAGGAGGTCGCAGAAGGTCGTGGTCATCATCGATGACTTCGACAGGATAGGCAGGAAGGACCCTTCGTTCCCGCCTCTGGTCCGCTACATCTGGGACACCGTCCTGAGGAATTCGCGCACCATGCTGGTGCTGAGCGGTTCTTCTTTCGCTGAAATGGAACGTCAGGTGACCGATTACGATGCGCCTCTCTTCGCTGCCATGACCGCCCGCATAGACGTGCGTCCGCTTGCATACGAGGCATGCCGCGAGCTCCTGGGCGGAGAAAAGGCGGGGAACGCACTGGAATACTACGCGGCCGCCGGCGGGACCCCGCTCTTCCTGAAGCGTCTGGCCCTGCATCAATCCGTCTCCGAAGGAATCTCGGAGGAGCTGCTGGTGCCCGGGGGCTCTCTCTGCAGGGAGCCGATGGAGGCCCTCCGCGCGGAAGTGGCCGATCCAGGCGTCTACGTATCCGTCATGACCTCGATAGCCACCGGGCACCGCCGCCTCCTGGACATCTCAGAGGACCTGGGCATCCCGCAGACGGGGCTGACCAGTTACCTTGCCAACCTGGTCTCGGCGGGGATCGCCGAGAGGGAGGTCCCGGTCCCGGGAGGAGGTAAGAAGGGGAGGTACTGCCTCTCAGACTCCCTGTCGGAGATATGGTTCGGCTGCGTCAATCCGAATCTGGCACTGCTGGAGACCGGGCGCAGGTCCGCGCTCACGGCGATGATAAGCGCCAAGCTGAGGGACGACATGGTGCCGAGGGCGTACCGCCGGGCATGCACCGAGAGGCTGTGGGAGATGTCGTCGTCCGGCGTCTGGGACTTCGCGCTCACCGAGGCGGGCGGATGGTGGGACCGCGAGGCGGAGATCGGGGTCTGCGGCTATGATGCGTCCGGGAGGAACCTAGTCGCAGGCGACTGCTCCCTGCGGGGTCGCCCAAAGGGGCTGCAGGACATTGAGGAACTGGAGGCGGCATCGGAGAGGGCGGCGCGCCAGCTCCGTGCCGGGGCGGTGTACTGGGTGATATTCTCGCCGGACGGCTTCGATCGGGAGTTGGAGGCCAGGGCCGCCTCGGACCAGCGTATCCGCCTGGTGCCTCTGGAATGATATTAGGGGAGCCTAAGAATATTGGTGTTTTACGTAATCAGTTCTACGGAAAACGTAAACTTGAACATTCCATCCGTCAGAAATGGGCATTTTTTCTGCGAAATCCTACGAAAAACACAGCATTCCATATACAAGGGTTTAAATGATATGGCATAATCTTCGGTCAAGGTTGTTCTAAATGGACACAGAGATTTGCTGGCACGGAAGAGGCGGTCAGGGTGTCGTCACCGCGAACGAGATCCTCGCCGAATCTGTCATTTATTCCGGAAAGTACGTCAAGGCGTTTCCCGAGTTCGGGCCGGAGAGGATGGGCGCACCCATCAGGGCCTTCGCCCGCATCTCCGACCAGCCTGTCAGGGTCCATACTCAGGTCTACGAGCCTGACATCGTCATCGTCATCGACCCCACCCTGATCGGCAAGGTCGATGTGGCTAAGGGCCTCAAGAAGGGGGGTTTCATCCTCGCCAACTTCGAGGGCACCCCCGCCGAGCTCCAGAAGGCCATCGGCACCTCTGCTGAATGCCACACGGTGAACGCATCCAAGATCGCCCTGGAGGAGATCGGGAAGAACCTCGTCAACACCGCGATGCTCGGGGCCCTCATAAAGATCAAGCCCATCATCCCCTACAGCGAGATGGAGGACCACATCACGGACAAGTTCACCGGGAAGCTCTCGGACAAGCTGATCGTGAAGAACCTCGCCGCCCTCAAGAGGGCATACGAGGAGGTGCAGTAAATGGTCAACCTAGCAGGATACAAGGATCTCATCATTGGCAGCAGGGTGATCGAGCCCGGGAACTCCGAGAAGTTCCACACCGGCGACTGGCGGTCCATGGTCCCCGTCATCGACCCCGACAAGTGCATCGACTGCCTTACCTGCTGGATCTACTGCCCTGACAACTGCATCCTCACCCAGGACAACAGGGTCACCGGCATCAAGCTGACCCACTGCAAGGGATGCGGCATCTGCGCCAAGGCATGCCCCAGGCAGGCCATCGTCATGAAGGAGGACATCGAATGAGCAGCAAGGTCGGAAAGGACATCGCCATCAACGGCGACGGCGCCGTCGCCCTCGCCTGGAAGCAGATCAACCCCGACGTGTGCGCGGCCTACCCCATCACCCCGCAGACCATCATCGTCGAGGATTTCGCCAAGTACGTGGCCAATGCCGAGGTGGATACCGAGTTCGTGGACGTCGAGTCCGAGCACTCCGCGCTCACCCTCTGCACCACCTCCTGCGCTGCCGGCGCCAGGACCTTCACCGCCACCGCGTCCCAGGGACTCGCCTACATGTGGGAGATGCTCCCGATCACCGCGGCCATGAGGACCCCGGTCATGATGGCCGTCGCCAACAGGACCGTCAGCGGACCTATCAATATCAACAACGACCACGGCGACGTCATGTCCGCCAGGGACACCGGATGGCTCTCCATCTTCGCGGAGAACGTCCAGGAGGCCTACGACATGAGCGTCATCGGCCCCAAGATCGCCGAGAACCCCGAGGTCCAGCTTCCTATCCTCGTGAACCTCGACGGTTTCATCCTGACCCATGCCATCGAGAGGATGACCCCCCTCGAGACCGATCAGGTGAGGGCTTTCGTCGGCCCGTTCAAGCCGTTCCACCCGCTGCTGGACACCGACCACCCCACCACCCACGACCTGATGGACGGACCTCTGTTCTACTTCCCGCACAAGTACCAGATGGTCATGGCCATGGAGAAGGCCAAGTCCGTCGCCCAGGACGCCTTCGACGAGTTCGCGGAGATCTCCGGAAGGCAGTACCATCTAGTCGAGCAGTACATGTGCGACGACGCCGACACCGTGGCCATCGTCCTCGGTTCCTCCTTCGGCACCATGAAGGAGGCCGTCGACAGGCTCAGGGGCGAGGGCATGAAGGTCGGAGTGGCCATGCCCAGGGTCTTCAGGCCCTGGCCCGCCGAGCAGATCGCCAAGCTCATCGACGGCAAGAAGAACGTCATCGTCATGGACAGGCACCTGAGCATCGGAGCCTACGGCCCGATGTTCCCCGAGGTCTGCGCCGCGGCGACGCTCAACTCCAAGGTCCCGAAGATGTACAACTTCATCTACGGTCTCGGAGGGGCCGACACGCAGGTATCTGACTTCATGGGCGTCTTCAAGGAGGCGTCCGAAGGAAGGGCTGCCAAGGTCAACTATGTGGGGGTGCACGAATGAGCGGACTTTCACTGAAGGAGCTCAACAACATACCCGAGAGGCTGGCCTCCGGGCACAGGCTCTGCGCCGGATGCGCGGAGTCGATAATCGCCAGGCAGGTCCTCATGGGGACCGAGAAGGACGTCGCGGTATCGGTCTCGACCGGATGCTTCGAGGTCTCGACCACCATCTTCCCGTACACATCCTGGAAGGTCCCGATGGTCCACACCGCCTTCGGTAACGGGGCCGCCGCCTGCGCCGGCCTCGAGACCGCCTACAAGTCCCTGAAGAGGCAGGGGAAGACGGACAAGGACATCAAGTTCGTCAACTTCGCCGGAGACGGTGCGACCTACGATATCGGCCTGCAGTCCCTGTCCGGCGCCATGGAGAGGGGGCACGAGATGGTGTACGTCTGCTTCAACAACGAGGCGTACATGAACACCGGCATCCAGAGGTCCTCCGCCACCGAGAGGGGAGCATCCACCACCACCTCGTGGAACGGGTCCGTCTCCTACGGAAAGAAGGAGTACCCCAAGGACATGACCGCGGTCATGGTCGCGCACGGCATCCCGTACGCCGCCCAGGCCGCCCCGCATGCCTGGAGGGACATGGTCACCAAGGCCAACAAGGCGTTCGAGTGCGGAGGCCCTGCCTTCATCAACGCCCTGTCGCCCTGCCCCAGGGGATGGAGGTTCGCCCCCAGCGACACCATCGCTATCTCCAAGCTGTCCGTCGAGTGCTGCATCTGGCCTCTCTACGAGGTCGTCGACGGCGAGTATTCGATGTCCGCCGAGTCCAGGAGGATCGCCGAGAACCCCGACCTGAAGAAGCCCATGTCCGACTGGTTCGCGAGCCAGGGCAGGTTCAGGCACCTCAAGGACGAGAGGTGGGCGCCCGTCGTGGAGGAGATCCAGAAGGACGTCGACAAGAAGTGGGCGAAGCTCCAGAAGCTCTGCGGGCTCTGAGAGTTCGGACAAAACCTTTTCGAGGGCCCGGATCCCCGGGCCCCCGGCGGCATTGCCTTTCGGTTTTAGGCATGCCGTCCGAGATGTTTTTCGATGCAATCCCGGTGTGCTCTGCTTAATTTGTATAAACGGCCGGAACCGAGACGCCGGCACTATGGATGAGAAATCTTGGAGTGGCTGGTATCGGAACCTATTCCGGGGCCTGCCGTTTCATGCGGCCGCGAAGTAGATCAGAAACCCTACGGCCCCGCCGGCGAAGGCGGTGACGCAGTTGTTGCCATACTTCGAGATGAGCCCTTTGTTCTCGAGAACCGCCCCGACGACGCTGTCGAGGAGGTTCCCGATCATCCCGCAGACCGCGGGGATGAGGAAGAGGAGATCGAAGTCCCCGAAGACGAAGAACCACGCGATGAAGGCGTAGATGAAGACAGCGATAAGGGAGGACAGAAGACCCAGGCGGGAGATTCCGCCGTTGATACCGGGCTCTGTGCGCTTCATGGTGGTGATCATCCACACCTTGTCGTCTAGCACCCCGATCTCGCTGGAGACCGTATCGGCCATGGAGACGGCCACCGCTGAGATGAAGGCGCAGGCCAGAAGGTCGGCCGTGTCTCCGCCGCCGAACGTGCTGTCGGTGAGATTGACGAGAGCGATGGCCGCAGGTGCCAGGCCCACGCCCAGGATGTTCAGGGCAGAACGCTCGCCTTTCTTCCCTTCCTGGAGTCCTTTCTCCTCCTTCTTGCCGATATCGATCATGGTCGCGGCGAAGGCGACGGCCGGGAAAACCAAATATGCCAGCAGCCACCAGATCGAGCCGCAGAGCCCTATGATGCATGCTGAGACGAAGGCTGCGGCGGCGCCGTCCTTGGTCAGCAGGCCCCGGCGGAAGGCCACTGCTGACAAGACAGCAGATAAAGCCAATATAGCCAGAGCCTCGAGCGCATCCATGCCAGGAGATTGACGTCATCGTATATAACGAGGCACTGGCCTTTATGCCGGGATTCGCTGGCACATCGGGGGCTTCAGCGGACCTTCTCCAAGAGCTCGGTGGCGTCGGAAATGCATTTGGCGCGGTCGGTCTGCGGAAGGAACATGACCTTCCCCTGGGAATAGAGGGTGGTCTCCATCCCGTTCCAGTCGAAGACGAGCATCATCTCGTCCCTCTCCTTGATCGTACAGCCCTCCGCCTCCAGTATCTTCGCGGCCCTGTCCATGTCGATGTCCAGGATATCGGCGGAGATCGCCATGAGCGCCTTGCCCCCGCAGAGCCTTGCCGTGGTGAACCTCATAGCAGGGACCCCAGCAGCTGCGCGGACCTGGAGCGGAAATCCTCGAGGGAGGACATGTTCTCGATGGTGAGGTCGGAAAGGGCTATGACCTCGGCGGACCCCCAGGATATCTCGCGGGCGTCGCGGGCATCGAACTCCGCCATGTTCCGGGGAGCGTCCTCCCTGCCACGCTTCACCAGTCTGGCATATCTGGTCTGCGGGGAAGCGTGGACGGAGACCACGGTCACCTCTCCGTGCTTCCGGAAGGCTCTGACCTCGTCCATGCTGCGGCATCCGTCGATCATGAAAACATCTCCCTCGGCCTTTTCGACGGCCCTCTTCGCCCAGATGTCGGTCCCGCGCTCATTGCGTTCGTTCCCTGCGAACTCGCCCATGCCGATCCCGCGGGCCTCGGCCCCGGATGCGGCATAGAACTCCCTGACCAGGTCCCCCATGCGGACGAAGGGGATGCCGGCCGCCCGGCCAGCGGAGAGGAACTCCTCCTTCCCGGCCCCGGGCATGCCGGCGACGACTATCATCTTCATAGAAGGTTTTCCGAGATGTTGTTGAGGGTGCGGTCGCAGTACACGCACCTCAGCTTCGGCGGGTTCCTGCACTCGACCCAGAACTTGGGGGAGACAGGCTCGCCCTTGTTGGTGATGCAGTTCGGGTTGCTGCACCTGACAAGCCCCTCGACCTTGTCGCCGAGCTTGACGTCGTACTTCTCCGCGACGTAGTAGTCGCGGATGATGGAGATGGTGGCCTCGGGGGCGAGGAGGGCGATCTTGCTCACCTGGGTCTCATCGAGCTCGATGTCCTCGATCTTCACGATGTCCTTCCATTTCTTCCCGGGCTTCTCGGTCCTGACGTGCATGCCGATGCTGATCCCGGAATCAATGTTGTTCTCGTTCACGCCGAGGATCTTCAGGACGTTGAGCGCCTGCCCGTTCTCGATATGGTCTATTACGGTGCCGTTCCTGATCGGCGGGATCTTGATCTCCATGTCCTCTGCTTCGTTCATATCTCTCCCCCCAGTATGGAGCACAGGATGGCCATCCTGACCGGCACGCCGTTGAACGCCTGCTGGAAGTAGCGGGCGTGCGGGGTGCTGTCGACCTCCGTCGCGATCTCGTTCACCCTCGGGAGAGGGTGCATGACGATCATATCGTCCTTGGCGTTCCTGAGCATGGCGTTGTCGATCCTGTACGTCCCGGCGACCTTCTGGTATTCCGCAGGGTCGGGGAACCTCTCCCTCTGGATCCTGGTGACGTAGAGGACGTCGGCGTCGCCGATTACGTCCTCCAGCCTGTCGGTCCTGCGGGGGTTGCAGCCGTGGCTCTTTATCCTGTCGACGATGTCCTGGGGCATCTGCAGGCTGTCGGGGGCGACCAGGGTGAGATGGACGCCGAAGTTGGTGAGGGCCTGCGCCAGGGTGTGCACGGTGCGTCCGTACTTCAGGTCGCCCACCATGGTGACGTTGAGGCCCTCGAGCGATCCCTTGGCCTCCTTCATGGTGAAGAGGTCGAGCAGCATCTGGGTCGGATGAGATCCGGCGCCGTCGCCGGCGTTTATGACCGGGTTCTCGGAGACATCCGCGGCCAGCCTGGCGGCCCCCTCGTAGGGGTGCCTGAGCACGATGACGTCGCAGTAGGCATCGACCATCCTGATGGTGTCCGCCAGCGTCTCTCCTTTGGCGATGGAGGTCATGGACATCTCGGACACGTCGATGACGTCGCATCCGAGGCGGTAGGCCGCGCTCTCGAAGGACAGCTTGGTCCGGGTGGACGGCTCGAAGAAAAGGTTGCCGAGGATCTTTCCGTCCAAGGCGCGTTTGACCTTCTCCCCTCTCGCATAGGGGACCATCTTCTTCGACAGGTCGAGGATGTACTCTATCTGGTCCTTGCTCAGGTCCCGGATGGAGACGAGGTCCTTGTCATAAAGCGATTCCATGGATGCTGATGGACGACGCGCGTATTAACCCTTTACCTGCAGGGACCGGACGGACGCCCCCAGGCTCATTTTCTTATAAATGCGAGCGATAGCACCGCGCATGTTGGATGTCATCTGCAGGTCCCAGAGGGGCAGGGCCTGCAATTACGGCAGGGAGGGCGCCGCCCTCAGGACGCCCCTCCTGCTGAAGACCGGGGCGGAGGGCGTTACCGGCGTGGTGCTGGACGGGAGAGGCCGCACGGTGCGCATCCTGGGCGCCGAGGTCTCGGTCGACCCGAAATGCAAGACCTCCGCCAATTCCGGCGTCTCGGCCGAGGCGCGGACCAAGGACGGCATCTCCGTCCTGAGGTTCCCCCTGCGCGGCGACGAGGTCCTTCCGGATGACTCGGAGGTCCTCATCATCCCCAACGGCTTCGATTTGAAAGAGGATTTCCGCGCTCTCTGCGACCAGATGGTCAAAGCTCGCGAAGTGGCAGGGTTCGGACGCCTGCTCGGCGTGCTGGGCCTTGCCGAGCCCGCCGACCTGGCGCTCCTCATCTACATGGGCGTCGACATCGTCGACGACGGCTGGTGCAGGGCGGCCGGGACCTGCGGCATGAAGCTCATCTCCGAGGGCAGGATCGAAAGCAAAGGCGACTTCTCCGAGGAGAACGTCCGCGCCATGGAGGAGGAGCTCTCCAAGGTCGATGCGTTCCTTGGTGCCGGCAGGCTCAGGGAACTCGTCGACCAGAGGTCGTTCTCCTCGCCGGTGGAGGTGGCCGCCCTCCGTGTCTTCGACGCCGAAGGCTACGCCTACCAGGAGGAGTGCTTCCCCACGGTCGGGACCAGGTTCTCCTGCAACACCGTCCAGGCCCTGAGGAGGCCGGACATCGTCAGGTACGAGAGGATGATGGCCGAGCGCTACGTCCCGCCCGAGCACAAGAGGATCCTGCTCCTGCTCCCGTGCTCCGCGAAGAAACCGTACCACACTTCGAAGACCCACAAGCTCTTCGCATCGGCGATCCACACCGCCCCGCACGACACCCTGGTCCATGAGGTCATCGTTACCTCCCCGCTGGGAGCGGTGCCGAGGGAGCTTGATGCCATGTACCCGGCGAACTCCTACGACATCCCGGTCACCGGCGAGTGGAAGCCGGAGGAGAAGGAGAGGATACGCCGGATGCTGAAGGACCTGGTATCCAAAGGGCATTACGAGAAGGTCGTCTGCCATCTCGGCGAGGACAGGGAGCTGGTGGAAGGGCTGTTCGGCGATACCGAGGTCATCGACACTGTCGTCGGGGACCCCGTGTCCCCCAAGTCCCTGGAGAACCTTGACAAGGCGCTCAGGTCCGCAGCCGCTGACATGGAGCCTGTCGATTACATGATCGACAGGAAGGAGACCATACGCTCCGCGCTCGGGTTCCAGTTCGGGAGGGACGTTGCCGATGCCATAATGGACGGCAGCACCTACGGCGTCGGAAGGTTCCCCTATTGGAAGATCTTCAGGGACCTGCCGGAAGGCAAAGGCAGGATCCAGCTGGGCATGATGTCCCCGGAGAGGGGGATGTTCTCCCTCACCATGGACGGCGCGCGCATCCTGGCCGGCATGGGCAGGAACACTGTTCAGATTCAGGATTTCCCCCTGAAAGGCAGCCTCTTCGCTGTCGGGGTCGAGAAGGCCGACCCGTCGCTGCGCATCGGCGACGAGGCCGTAATCGTCTGCAACGGGGACGTACGCGGGGTAGGGGTCGCCGCCATGTGCGGGCGCGAGATGGAGCAGCTGAAGCGCGGGATCGCTGTGAAGACCCGCCACAAGCTGGAAGGCTGAGGGGCCCCGTCAGATTCGGTCAGAATCGGCGACCCCTCCCGATTCCGCTTATATACCGTGCAGGCGTGAAGAGGTATAGAGGAAAAGGGAGCGGTTCCCCATACCTGCTCTTTCCCTCGGCCCGCACAAAATTCCATCCATCCTATCCCTAAATATCCCGTGCGGGCCATTCTTTTTCTCTGCGGACATCCGGGCCCGTTGCTCGGACCGTTCCGCCGGAGCTGTTCACTGTGCTCCGATGCAGGCATCGGAATGCACCGAATTAGAGGCCGGGTATGTCCGCCTGCATGGTATGATGCGGAGAGGCCGTCGGTATCCTGCTGCCGATTTCATGAGTCCCAGATATCAGATCTTATCCGGATCCGGGTCGGGCATGTTCATGTCCTGGAGGTCGCCCTTCCTGAGGAACCAGATGCTGACTGCGAGCCCGATGATGAACGCCGCAGCCCCTCCGACCGCATGGACCCATCCGTCAATATCGGCGATCGTGGAGAAAGCGACGGTGACAAGCGATCCCGCCGTGAGGCCGAATATGAGGCATCCGGTGAGGCGGTGGTGCTTGGTAAGGGCGTACTGCACGACCTTCGAGAATCCCAGCACCCCTATGATGGCTCCGAGCGCCAGGGGCAGCAGGAGGGCCGCGTCCATGTTGCTGATGCTGTCCGTGAAGGCGGTGAAGAGGCCGAACACGACCAGGACGGTCGAGTGGCTGATGCCGGGCATGAGCGCCGAGACCGCTACTACGAGCCCTACCGCGAACATGATCGCCATATCCGCTGCGGAATGACCCAGCTCGGTGTCTCCGCCGTTGCCCATGAGGTCGGCGGCCAGCATGGAGCCCATGATGATGAAGCCGACGGCGGTCGCGATCCATTCGTTGCGGCCGAACCTGCCTTTATCGGGCTCGGTCATCTTCCATACCGCCGGCAGCTGCCCGGCGATGAGGCCGGCGAACAGGAACAGGGATTCCGTGGGATAACGGTCCATAGCGCCGCTGAGGATCTTGGCGGCGATGAGGGTCCCGATAAGGACCCCGGCCACCAGATAGAGGATGAACCAGAAATCCTTCTTCAGGTACACGCGCAGAAGGGCCAGGTCGCGGACGATGCGCTCGTAGATGCCGAAGCATACGCAGATGACCGCGCCGCTGATGCCGGGGAGCATGGCCGTGATGCCGACCAGTATCCCGACCACGACTTCCTTGAACCCGCGGAAACGTTCTGCCATTGCGCCTTGTCATCCGGTCTTTTTATATAAACGAGTGAGTCGCAGAGCAATCTGCCCCATATGGCCATATATGGAACGGATATCGGCCATCATCAGTGCCAGATATCTCTAGTGCTTCGCATCGTAAGGCCGTCCGGCACCGAGTCCTCTTTGCGGGACAGAGGCCTGCGATACGGTATCGGGATCGGCGTTCGATCAATTCGGGACAGCAATAAAGGATCTCGGCGATGAAGGAGAAAAAGTATCTTCCGACTTGTTTCAAAGAGGCTCTGAAACGCGGATATATCCGGAAACGAATCCCGGGCCTGCTGAAGTCCGAATGAAGCGAGGCCGCGGCCAGGCCTAAGTTTGGGGCCGGGGGCAGATGCCCCCGGGAGCATCCCGATCAGTCCCAGATGTCCACGGTATCCTCTTTCTTCTCGAGGTCGTCCAGGAGGAAGAACCTTCCCCGGAGGGCCTTGGCGAGGTCCTTCGGAGCGTCGTTCTTGGTGAACCCGAGGCCGGTGTCGATGACGATCCAGTCGGCGTTGGGGATGCGGACCTGCTCCGCGATCTCGATGCTCTCCTTGATGGGGTCCTTGGAGGAGTCGAGGGCCAGCGTCGATTTCCCGTCGGTGATGAGGACTATGTGGCACCTCTCGTCGCCGTGCTTGAGGGTGTACGGCATCATGTACTCGTACACCCTGATCAGCGCCTCCGAGAGCGGGGTCCCCTGTCCGACGGCGATGTTGTTGATGATCGGCTCCAGCTGCTCAATGGCCCTGGTCGGGGCGAGGACGAGCTCGATCTGCTCCTCGTTGAAGGTCATCAGCCCGACACGGTCCCTCTTGACGTAATGGGTCTCCAGCATGGAGATGATGGACGCCTTGACCTTGGACATCCTGTTGCGTATGATGAGGGACCCGCTGGTGTCCAGCAGGAACAGGAAGGTGGAGGAGACCTGCTTCTGCCTCACCTTCTCCCTGAGGTCCTGCTTCTCCAGCTTCACGCCGGGAGTCGGGTCGGCCTCGTGCCTGCTCTTCTGGTACGGCGCGGCGGCGCGGACGGTGGCGTCGAAGGCGATGTCGGTGCAGGTGCCCCTCGGGATCCTGGACTTGATGTACTTCCCGTTCCTGTCCTCGGTCTCGACGTACTTCCTCTTGGCGGCGTCGTCGCCGGCGCGGAACCCTTCGGAGTCCTCCGCTTCCAGGAGATCGATGGCCTCGAAGGTCTCGCCGACCTCGGACACCACGTCCTCCAGGTCCTCGGATTTGATGAACCCGACATCGACGCTGTTCTTGGAAACAGATTCGGTCTGCTCGTTCATCTTCTTGACGATCTTGGCCTCCTCGGTCTCCCCTTTCTCGTCCTTGATGAACCTGCGGATGCCGCCGAGCGGGTTGTAGCCCGTCTCGAGCGGGTTGTACTCCTTCTTCTCCTTCTTCTTCGGCATCACGGTGCGGCGGTGGCCCAGGCAGAGCACGGCCGCGCGGGCGGTGTCCTTCTTGCTGACCATTCTCCTGCCGTCGAGCGCGCAGAGGGCGGCCGCGGCGTAGGCGGTGGAGAGGGCCCCCCGGCAGCCTTTGACGCCGAGCGAGGTGCAGATGCGCGCGATGCTGCGCATCTGGGTCTTCGGGATGCGCACCTCGGGGAGCCGGCGCCTCGCCTCGGCGACCTCCTTCGAGATCTTCTCATCATCGCCGGCGAACAGCTTCTCGAGCCTGCTGTTCCCGTCCCCCAGGCCGAGAGCGCGGCGGATTATCTCCTCCGCCCGGCTCTCATCCTTCTGCCTGCGCATGGAGACGCTTATGTCGAACATGTCGAGGACGTGCCTGTCCAGGTACCTCCTGGTGGAGTTCATGCTCGCCAGGAGCTTCGTCTGGCAGCCGTACTCGGCCGAGATGTTCTCCCTCTCGACGCGCACCCGCCTGGAATGCACCGAGTCCAGCATCTGGATCAGCAGGCTGGTGTCGAAGAGGTCGGCGTCGTCCATGTAGATGTAGTTCCCGTCGGCGCGGTTCAGGAGGCTCTCGGCCATCTCGACCTTCCCGGTGGCGATGGCGGCCTCCATGTCTATGGCCCCGAAGATCTGCTCCCCGGTGGCGTTCAGGGGGACGTTGACGACCTTCCTTCCCGGGTCGATGCAGGGGACCGAACGCGCGATGGCTGTCTTCCCGGTTCCGGAGAGCCCCCTGATGAGGACCGCTTTTATTCCGGGGCTGACGGCCGCGCAGAGGACGGCGGTCTTCGCCATCTCATTGCCGACGATGGCCGAGAAGGGGAACACGCCGGCGTTCACATCGACGCCAGGCATTTGCGTACCCCGGCCTCGTCGAACCCGGACTTGTCGAAGGCCCTCTTCTTCACCCTGTGGGCGAGCACGAGCGCCGCGACGGCCTCCATGTCCTCCTTGGTGATCTTGTCCCTTCCTTCGAGGGCGGCGTTGGCCCTGGCGGCGCGGATGAGGGTGATGTCCGCCCTGTGCCCCTCCATGTTGTAGTTCATGGAGATCTTGGCCGCCATGCGGACGGCGTCATCGTCGGCGGGGATCTTCTTCACGAGATTCCTGGCGGCCTCGATCTTCTCGGTGAGCTCGTTCAGGCTGTCCTTCTCGGCGGCGACGTACGCCTCGGGATCGGCGTCGAACGCGATCCTGCGCCTGATGACCTCCATCCTGGTCTCGATGCTGTCCTCCGCTTCGACCTCGACGGAGAGGCCGAACCTGTCCAGGAGCTGGGGCCTCAGATTGCCTTCTTCAGGGTTCATGGTTCCTACGAGCACGAACCTCGCGGGGTGGGAGAAGGACACGCCTTCCCTTTCCACATAGTTCACGCCCATGGCCGCAGAGTCCAGGAGCAGGTCGATGATATGGTCATCCAGGAGGTTGATCTCATCCACATAGAGTATGTTGCCGTTGGCGCTCGCCAGGATGCCGGGCTCGAACTTCTTCTTCCCGGTCTTCAGGATGTACTCGATGTCGAGGGTCCCGGACACCCTGTCCTCGGTGGCGTTCAGGGGAAGTTCTACGACCTTCATGGGGACGTTCACGGTCTCGAGCTTCTCGCCGGCGGCGATCCTCGCCTTGCAGTCGGCGCACAGCCTCTTGGGGAAGCGCGGGTCGCAGCGGTATGCGCACCCTTTGACGGCAGGCCTGGAGGGCAGGAACTGCTCCATGGACCTCACCGCAGTGGACTTCGCAGTTCCTTTCTCTCCTTTGATCAGCACTCCGCCGATCGTGGGGTCGATGACGTTCAGGAGGAGCGCCCTTTTCATTTTCTCCTGCTTTACAATCTTCGTGAACGGGAACAGTGTAGTCTCAGTCTCTTCCATTTTGACATTCTCCGCCGCGTCCGCAAGGGCGCATATGCACCAATGAACTATCCAGCAGTATATACTATATCCGTTAATCAGATGAATTGCCTATGGCCGTCGGGAACCGTGCGCGCCGATATCCGTATTAACGCCGTGCAGATGCATGCTCAGGAGAAAGATAATCATGAACGCGCAGAACAGCAATGATGCACCGGTTCAGAAGATGGATAAGGCCGAGAGGAAGGAGATGAAGGCCAGGAACAAGGCCGCTAAGCTCGACAAGGCCTCGAAGAGCCTCTACAAGAACAAGACCTTCGTGAACAAGCACTGAAACGCCGCGGGGCTCTCCGGGCCCCGCATTTCCATCGGGCATATGCCCTTCAAACGGACGGGGTCCCGCCCGCTATCCCTCTTGATTTATTACTTTCTTCGATAATGTATATATAATGTGGTCAGTTATCGCTTTGTGATATTGGTTATTATATCCAATCAGTGATTGGGGGCCGTCTGTCGGCCATGTGCCCGCGCAGTCAGGGCGCGGGAACAGGGGGTAAATGTCTGCACATAATGGAAGGTTACCTCCCGCTGGAATGGTGCATCATCTGGTATCTCGTGATGATCCCGTTCGTGGTGCTGGGGTTCAGGAAAATTGTCAGGATCGTACGTTCGCATCCGGAGCAGAGGATGCTGGTCGCTCTTTCGGGGGCGTTCATATTCCTGCTCTCGTCTCTTAAATTGCCGTCCGTCACCGGATCGAGTTCGCATCCGACAGGGACGGGGCTCGCAGTCGTCCTCTACGGGGTGTTCGTATGTTCTTCGCTCTCTATGATCGTCCTGATATTCCAGGCCCTGCTCCTCGCTCACGGAGGCATAACAACCCTGGGAGCGAACTGCGTTTCTATGGGTATCATCGGGCCTGCCGCCGGGCTTCTGGCATGGAGGCTGCTCAGGGGGCTCCGCGTCAGGGTCGTCCCTTCGATGTTCGCGGCGGCGTTCTTCGCCGACCTCACGACCTATGTGGTCACGGCGGTCCAGCTGACCATCTGCTACCACAGCAACGGATGGGGGGCGGCGTTCACCGACTTCATGACCACATATGCTGTGACCCAGATCCCCCTTTCGTTCGTCGAGGGCATGCTGTTCGCCATGTTCGCGAAGTACCTGCTCATCACCCGCCCGGACATCTTCGGCCAGGACAAGCCGGACAAGCCGATCAACTGGAAGGCGTACGCGGCCGGGTTCGCAATTATTGCCGTCGCTGTGGTGGGGATCCTCGCCTACGGGGACTCCCAGGGCATGGACTTCGGCGGGTCGGACGATGCCGGCTCCGGCGATATCGCGGACAACAACGGCGGGAGCTACGAACCGTGGACATCCGGAATCTGGGGGGACTACGAGCTCCCCGGCGAGACCGAATCGATGCTGTTCGCCCTTCAGGCGGCCATCGGCGCCCTGATCATCGGTTACTTCATCGGGATACAGCATGCCAAGAGAAAGCTGTCCGATAATGCCCCGCCCGCGAGGCCGCTGCCGGCCGCCGGCGATGGGGAGAAGAAGGACGAAGAGGACATCCTCGAGAAGATCTACGAGTTCTGAGGTGGGGGAAGATGGCGCGCGGGCTCATAAGCGACCAGGTGGAGATGGACGAGCTGGCATACAGCTCGCGCATGGTCGACTGGTCCCCCCTCGGGAAGCTCCTGTTCACCGTGCTCCTGCTGGTGACCGGGCTCCTGACCAAAAGCATAGCCGTCCCGATGGCCGCGTTCTGCATCGGGCTGGGCCTGATGGCCTACTCCACCAACATGAAGCTCCCGCCGATCATAGCGTTGGCCATCGGCGAGGCGGTCCTCATAATGGTCATCGGCTGCGGGATGATCTCCATCCTCGGCGACAAGTCCCAGCCTGCTCTGATGGAAGGGAAGCTGCTGTGGTTCGACATGTACATGACCGAGGACAGCTTCAACCAGGCCTGGCTGGTCTTCTTCAGGGCGGTGGCCGGCGTGACGCTCATGCTGGCCTTCGCCAGCTCCACGCCGATACCCCATCTGGCGCAGGCGTGCAGGAAGCTGCATCTGCCCAGGGAGATAATCGAGATCGTGGTGCTGATCTACCGCTACGCCTTCCTCCTGCTGGAGAGGATGCTGGTGCTCATCAAGGCCGCCCAATGCCGCCTCGGGTACAACGGGGGAATGCGCACGATCAGAGCTTATGCGGGGGCCATGGTGGGGACTTTCCTGTTCTCCATGGAGATCGCCGAGAAATCCGACGCGGCCCTGGCGAGCAGGAACTACCTGGGGGTTTTCCCCGTCTACAGGCGCCCCAAAGGGATCTCGGCCGCCTGGGTCATTGCATCCATGGCATGCGCGGCATGCCTCTGGTGCTTCGGAGAGTATGTTATCGATTGGAACGGGATGGCCGAGCTCTTCTCGCCGCTTTTCGGGTGGGACCTGTGAGCGGCAGCGTCTTCAGGCTGGAAGGCGTGTCCTACAGCTACGGGGGCACCGACCGCAAAGCTCTGGATAATGTCACGCTCGATATAGAGGAGGGGAGCCGCACCGCGATCCTGGGGGCCAACGGGTCCGGGAAGTCCACTATGTTCTATTCCATGGACGGAGTGTACAAGCCGTCGGAAGGGCAGGTGCTCCACCGCGGTAAGCCGATCTCCTACACGGTCCCGGGGCTCACCCGGCTCCGCGCGGATGTCTCCGTCGTCCTGCAGAACCCCGACGAGCAGATGTTCTCCTCCACCGTGGAGGACGACGTCGCCTTCGGGGCGGTGAACACCGGCGCCACCAGGAAGGACATCGACAGGAGGATAGACGGGGCTCTGCGCCTGGTCCGCATGACCGAGTACCGCCGCGTCCCGCTGCACCAGCTCTCGGGAGGGCAGAGGAAGAGGGTATCGATAGCCGGCGCCCTCGCCGTCCGTCCGCGGGTGCTGATCATGGACGAGCCCACCGCCGGCCTGGACCCGCAGGCGTACATGGAGGTCATGGAGCTCGCGGAGAGGCTCCGTCTGATGGGCGTCACCGTGATAATCTCCACCCACGACGTGGACCTGGCATATTCATGGGCCGACAAGGTCCATGTGATGAACGCCGGGAAGCACGTCTACGAGGGGAGCTCCGAAGGGTTCTACGGGGACCCGGCCGCCGTCCGTGCCTGCGGGCTGTTCAGGCCGGCGGTCTACGAGATGAACGAGGCCCTGTCCAGGATGTCCGGGTCCGGGCCCGATCCCTACCCGAGGACGGTCGGGGAGTACCTGGCCAAGTTCGGGGGCTCCGGGAAGGCCGGCACGGTCCATTGCGTGAGCTGCCCCTCCGATGGGGAAGGCGTCGCCGGGAGGTACGCCGAGGAGGTCGCCAGGGCGGGAGAGGATTCCCGCCGCGGCATCACCGGCATGGACTCCAGGGACGCGGTCTCGGCCGCCCGCCTGAGGGCGGACTTCTACTTCGGCGGGATAGATTCCTGCCTCACCGAGGCCGTCCTCGGGAGGGATTCCGTGCTGGTGTTCGATAAGGTATATGCCCCGCTGGTGAAGGAGAGGGCGGAGAGGATCAGGAGCTTCGGCGCCGATGTGGGACTGGAGGGCGACATATGACCGATGTTCCCATCATGGAGCTCAGGGACGTCGATTTCAGCTACGGCCGCGGGAAGGGGAAGGCGCTGGACGGGCTGAACCTGAAGGTCCGCAAAGGTTCCAGGACCGCGGTCATCGGGGCGAACGGCGCCGGGAAGTCCACGATGTTCTGGAACATGAACGGGATCTACCGCCCCGATTCGGGCGAGGTGCTGTACGACGGCGTCCCGCTGAAGTACGGCCGCCGTGCGCTCACCCGGCTACGCTCCGACGTCGCCGTCCTCTTCCAGAACCCCGACGAGGTGCTGTTCCGTCCCATCGTGGGGCAGGACGTGGCCTTCGGCCCGGAGAACATGAAGCTCCCGAGGGACGAGGTCGAGTCGCGCGTGTCCGAGGCCCTCCGCATGGTCGGCATGGAGGAGTACCGCGACCGCCCTGTCATGAAGCTCTCCTACGGCCAGAGGAAGAGGGTGGCCATCGCCGGCATCATCGCGATGAAGCCCCGCCTCCTGATCATGGACGAGCCCACCGCCGGCCTGGACCCGCAGATGGCCTCTGAGGTCATGGAGATAGCCAGGCAGCTGAACGAGGAGGGCGTGACCGTGGTGATGGCGTCCCACGACACCGATCTGATCTACTCCTGGGCGCAGGAGATTCATGTCATGAGGCACGGGAAGTGCGTGTACTCGGGAGACCCGGAAGGCTTCTTCTCGGACGGGACCGCCGTGTACCTGGCCGGGCTGATGCCTCCGCGCATATTCCTGATGAACAGGGGGCTCTGCGAACTGCGCGGGAAGGACCCGGCGCCTTATCCGAGGACCTATGCCCAGCTGATCTGCAAAACTGCCGAGGGCAGGGGTGACGCCGGGAAGTTCAACATCCTGCCGGTCCCGAACGGCTGCGATGTCCTAGATGTGAAGGACTCCCTCTCCGCGGCGGGGTTGCTGGAGGTTCCGAAAGGTATCTGCGGAAGAAGTGCCAGATGCACCGAGGGGCTCCTGACCAGGGCACGCATCGATTATGTGTGCGGAGCGGCGGACGCCTGCATGGCCAGAGCGATGGAGGGCACCGACACGGCGCTCATATGCGACCCCGCGATGGTTGGCTGCGTCCTGTCCTCCCTGGAGTTCTCCGAGCGCTGCGGATGGGGGACGATACCTCACGAGGTCCTCCCCGAGTGCGTGCACAGGGGCAGGAAGTCAGAGGACTGACCGATCCCGGGGATCCGTTGGCTTTCTATGGAATGCCCGGAGGAAGCAGGAACGGACCAAAACAAGATGAGTGCATTCGTCGGGATTCGAACCCGAGTAGCAAGCTTGGAAGGCTTGAATCCTAACCAGCTAGATTACGAATGCGCTTAGGCATCGGATATTTTGAATCCGTATATAACACTTTTCGACAGGCGGAGGAGTCCAGCCAGAACGGCCGGGCCGTAATGGAAAAAAGGGTTGGGGGACGGGGATGCCCGTCCCCCGGGTTTTGCTGCTCAGGCTTCCTTCTTGGGGTCGCAGAGGACGTACTTCCAGACGGCCCAGGCGATCGCAGCGCCGATGAGGGGTGCGATGATGAACACCCAGACGTCTCCGGCGTTGCCGACGTCGGCGATGGCGTCGACGATAGCGGGGCCGATGGACCTGGCGGGGTTGACGGAGGTTCCGGTCAGGTTGATCCCGATGAAGTGGACCATGGTCAGGGTGAGGCCGATGAAGAGTCCGGCGTACTTGTCCATGCCGTTCTTGGCAGTGGCAGCCAGAGCGACGAGGACGAAGACGAAGGTCAGGACGACCTCGATCAGGATGGAGTATGCGACGTCGTCCTGGACGAGGTGGTTGGATCCGACGTTGGCGAGATCGTCGAGAGCGCAGTCGTTCATTCCCATGGCGAACAGGGCGACGACGAAGGCTCCGATGATGGCGCCGATGACCTGGAAGATGAGATAGAACACAAACTCGGTCCAGGTGATCCTCTTGTCGAGGGCCATGCCGAGCGAGACAGCGGGGTTGAGGTGGCAGCCTGAGATCTGTCCGACGGTAACCGACATGACGACTACAGACAGACCGAAGGCGAAGGCGGTGGCCACGAGGTCGCCGGTCAGGACAGCGGTCCCTACACCGGCGAGAACGAGGACGAAAGTGCCGACCAGCTCAGCCATGTATTTCCTTATTTCAATTGCATCCATTTTATGCCCCCTCTGCCTGAGCAGAGAGTATCCTGCCAACCTCCCAGACCATATTAACGCTTTTTCATCGTACTGATACTGGAAACTACTGTCTCTAACATCTGGCACATTATGTAAGCCCGATCCCCCCATACTGGCGGAAAATCATGCTCCCGCCTGCTGGCACATAATAAACGGATGCGTCCGCATTCTAAGCGGGCCTTTTTCCATACCTACAAATATTAATTATAAGGCAAAGCTTAGCCCGTGGCATGAACGGAAGGCCGGTCTTCGGCAATAAGACCGAGACCGAGGAATGGGAAGCCGTCCAGAGGATCGACCGTGCTAAGGACAAGGTCAAGGCCCTGTCCGACATCGTCGTCAAGATCACGCTCTCGGACGTGCCTGTGCACTCGGCCATCCTCACAGATGTCATCAACAGGGTAGCGGAGCACGACGATGTCGATGACTGGGAGAACGTCCTGAAAGATCTGGTGGCCAAGAGGCGCCCGCAGGATACCCGCCCTGTGCTGGCGGCGGCCGAGTACTGCATCAAACTGGGCAGGGCGGACCTCGCCAAGGAGTATCTGGACACTGTCAAGGAGACCTCGGACGTGCCCATGGCCTGCGTGGCCTGGGCCAAGTACTTCGAGCTCGTAGGGGACGTCAAGAGCGCCGTCAGGCAGCTCTACACCGCGATATCCAGCGATCCCTGCTGCAAAGAAGCCTACACGATGCTCGAGAAGCTCGATCCGGAGAACGACTGGGCGGACCTGCTGGCCTGCGAGTGCATCTGGGCCAAGGAGCCGTTCGACGAGCCCCCCGAGAAGAACACCCCCGAGCACGACCTCTACGGGATCTACCATGAGTGGTTCGTGGACGGCGGGGAGAAGGCGATCCACGCCCAGACCCTGCTCACCAACCACAAGCTGTTCAACGAGGGCGAGAGCATGTTCCTCATCGTCCGCGCCAGGATGGCCGTGTCGGGCCGCGATTGGACCGTCGCCGAGAAGATGTACAGCGCCGCCACCGCTGGCAGACGCGTCGGGCCCGCCATGCTCTGCGAGATTGCCGAGATGTACGCCGCCCAGGGCGATTACGGGAAAGCTCTCTCCAAATACCGCGATGCCGAGGCCAGCGATCCCGGGTCTGCCAGGGTGGCCATGGGCCTCATCGACTCCTACACAGGCCTCGGTAAGGTCAACGAGGCCGTAGAGGTCACGAAAGAGTTCCTGCCTTCCGAGACCTCCGGTTACGATGCCTACCTGCATGTGGCCGATATACTGCTGAAGAAAGGATACCTCGACGAAGCGTACTCCAACGCCGAGAGCGTGTTCATAACATACCCCAACGACTGCAGGACGTCGGTCCTCCTCTCGAAGATCTCCATGGCCCGCGGGGACACGGTGTCCGCCGGGAAGCAGGCCAAGGATGCGGTCCATGCCGATCCCAAGGACCCGGAGGCCCTCGCCCACATGTCGAAGGTCTGCCTGGCCGCAGGGGACATAAAATCCGCTGTCAAGTACGGCAGGAAGGCTGTCAAGTACGGCCCTTCCAACGTCAATGCCCACATCTCCCTGATGGAGGCGTACCGCCAGTCCGGGGACAGCGGCAAGACCATCTCGGAGTGCCAGGCTGTTCTGGCGCTCGACGGGGGCAACAGCGAGGCATCCGACACCCTGGCGAGCCTTCAGTTCGAGGCGTCGCAGCGCACCCGCACCGACGACCTCTCGTCCAAGATCGAAGGCGAGGACGCGTTCGTCCAGAAGCTCGGCGACCTGATCTCCGCCGGGGACTACGACGAGGCGCTCACCCTTTGCTCGACCCATGAGTCCCAGTTCGGGGGGCTCGCCATCGTCCGCCGGCTGAGGGGCAACGCGGAGTACGCCCTCGGGGAGTACGCCAAGGCGTCCGCATCGTATGCCAGCGCCGTCGCCGTCCAGCAGGACGCCGAGACCTGGTACTCCAAAGGCATGGCCGACGAGGCCCTCGGGGACCTGGAATCGGCCGAGTCGTCCTATGACAGGGCGATCATGATGGATATCAAGAACGACAAGTACTGGATATCCAAAGGGTGCGTCCAGGAGAAGAAGGGCGACCGCGCCGAGGCCGTCAAGTCGTTCAACCGCGCCATCGAGCTGAACCCTGTCTCCTCGTACGCCCTGGCGAGGAAGGCGGCCATCTTCGCCGAGGAAGGCCGCTACGAGGACGCCCTGCACTACCTGTCCATGGCGGGCATGGTGGAGCCCAACAACGACGCCATCTACGCCCTGCGCATGAAGATCTGCCTGAAGGCCAGCAGGTACCGCGAGGTCATCGACATCGGCACCAAGCTCCTCAGGAGCAAGAGCGAGCCCGACGACACCATCGTCTACTGCATCGTGCAGGCTTACATCGGCTCCGGCGACACCTCGGGGGCCGAGAAGGTCCTGGAGAAGCCGCTCAGGAACAATCCCGAGTCGGAGATCCTCATGCGCGCATCGAGGGACCTCTACGTCGCCATGAGCAGGAACGATGAGATCATCCAGGTCTGCCGCTCTCTCCTCAGGGTGGCGCCGCACGACAGGGTGACCAAGAAGGACCTCGCCGACGCCCTCTTCCGCACCGGGAAGGGGGAGGAGGCGGCGTCCATCTATGCATCCCTCAACGAGTCCGCCTCGACGGAGAAGATCGACGAGGCCGGCTCCATGAAGGACCCGGAGGCCAACATGGCGGTTGCCAGGTCGCTGATGGAGGCTAGGGATTATGTCGGGGCCGGGAAGATGGCCGACCGCGCGCTCAACGCGGACCCCAACAACACCGACTACATCCTGTTCAGGGCGTCGCTGTACCGTGTCAGCGACAGTGCCAGGATAGCCGAGGCCTATCTCTCGCAGAACATCCAGAGGAACCCGGCGGCCGCCCCGCTGTACGTGTACGCGGGCGACCTGCGCGTGGAGGAGAAGGATTACGAGGGGGCCATCGAGGCCTACAACAAAGCGATGGAGAAGGGCATCAAATCCGCTTCCCTGTATGACAAGCTGGGTTCCGTCCAGAAGGCCATGGGCAGGACCGACGCCGCCATGCAGAGCTACGAGGCGGCGCTCAGGCTCGACCCGAAGGACGATTCCGCCGGGAAGGAGCTTGCGAAGCTGCAGATCTCCAAGAAGATGTACGACAGGGCTCTCATGACGATAGACAACGCCCTCGCCGTCCATCCCAGCTCCGACGGGTTCGCCATCAAGGCGTCCGCCTGTCGCGGGCTGAAGGACAGGGACGGCGTGAAGGACGCCTACTCCAAGTTCATCGCCTATCCCAACCCGGCCGAGGAGGACGTCAGGGCGGTCATCGCCGCGCTGAACAGCGTCAACCTCAGGGCCGAGGCGGACAGCATGAAGGACGGCATATCGCAGGAGGCCGTCAAGGAGACCCACCTCGTCCCGCAGAGCGTCATGAGGACCGCGGAGCGCATCATGCGCCGCGCCTACATGATGGGCCTGGCTATCGACGACCAGGACGTCCTCGACGCCATCGGCGCCGATGAGAGCGAGGCCGCGGTGGCCTACCTGAAGAACATCCCCGAGTACGGCGAGGTGGTCTACGGGGCCGCCGGCTACGAGAGGATGGAAGCGCTGTCCAGGAACGCGCTGGTCAGGTCCAAGGTCGAGAAGATGTCCGACATCACCGTCGAGAAGGCCTACATGGCTGGCGGCGCCAGGGATGCGGAGGAGGCCAAGCTCCTGGTCGGCTACATACGCAGCTGCCCCGAGTCCAAGCTCCCCAGGGAGATTCCCGACGAGTACGCCTCGATCGTCCCGAGCGTGACCAAGAAGGACACGCCGGAGCAGGTCATGAGGGACAAAGGCGTCGGGTACTTCGGCGCGAGGATCATCCTCTCGGCCGTGGAGTGAAAAACTGCCCCCCCCCGGCCGATTCTTTTCAGGCCGGGGAGCGTTCAGCCCTCAGTAATCCGTGATCTCGGATTTCATGAACTCGCGCATGAGGCAGGTCGCGTAGTTCCCTTTGGGCAGGAAGAACTTCAGGGAGTAAGAGTTCCCGGATACTTCGTAAGAGAGGTCCCTGACCGGGCAGAGGATTTCCCTCCTGCCGCCTTCCGAGCTGCAGTGCGGCAGGCCGGGAATGATGAAGTTGTCGGGCTCGAGGCCCTGCTCCTCCACGACCTTCCTCTCGATCTCCCCCATCTCTCCGTCCGCGAACTCGCTCGCGGAACCGAACAGGCACCCGGTGACGAACGCCCTGCCGAGCCTGACCTGCCTGTCGACCAGGTCGATGTTGGCATCTGTGGCCCTCACGGGCCTCTCATGCATCGGTATGCCGTCAGGGTCCAGCGGGATGACGATGTCCCCCACGGCAGGCCTGTTGATGGGCATCCCGGCCGCGATGCGCCTGCTGAGCATGATGTTGAACAGGTACGACTGGTAGGCGTGGACGAACATCATCTGCAGGTTCACAGGCATCTCCGCGATGGCTCCGACCCAATCGCCCGGGCGGTCCACCATGTGCATGACCATGGTCTTCTCGAAGCTCATCGCTTCGGGGATCTCCCCGACCAGCGGCCCCCAGTCGTCCGCGGCCGCCAGCTTCTCTCTCATGCCGAAGGCGGAATCGTCCTTGGACGCGTTCGTCGCCGGGTCGCAGACATAGCATCTGACCGCACCTTCGATATCCCCGCGGACGAGATGCTCCCCGACGAGATGGGTTATGGGCCTGACGATGCCGAACCTCTGAACTCCGTAATAGTTCGGGAAGCCTCCGACGGTCCCGATCTCCGCCGCGACGCTGCTGACAGAATCCTCGATCTCCGCTTCCGACATATCGCAGCCGGAGACCCTGATCCTGAAATCGTTGCCGGAGAGGTCCCCGAGCTTCAGCCCGCGGTTGGAGGTGTAGACATCGGATATGCTGATGTCCTTGAGGGACAGCCTGCCCAGGATGTCCGGCGAGCCCAGGAAGGACATCAGCTGGGTGGTGACGGCGCGCTTGTCCTTGGTGCCGGCGAAGCCGATCCTGTCGCGCGATATGCCCAACTGGCGGGACATCAGGCGGATCATGCGGTTGGTCTCCCAGTTGCGGGCGGTCACCGTGGCTATGGTGAAGCGCCCGTTGTCGGCCGGCTCCGGTCTGGAAGAGACCTCGGTGACGACGAAATCCTCGGGGGCGGCCTTGATGCGGCCGCCGGTGCCCGCGCCGCCCGTGAGGTAATAGAGCATGCCGACGTCCGCTTCGGCGGTGCGGCATTCCCTGAAGGCCATGTTCACTCTTCGATTTTGCTGAAATAGGCTGCGACCGCCTCGGCGGCCTTCTTCAGGGCCGCTTCGGGAGTGCCGGAGGAGACCTTGATCTCGAGGTAGGGGTCGTCAAGGTCGGGATGGTCCTCGATGTACCTGCTGTAAACGACGTCCTTGTCGGAGTTGAGCTCCTGAATCAGGGGCTCCACAAGGGTTGTGCTTGAATCTTTGAGCCCGATCCTGAGGGTCTTGCCCTCGTCGGACCTGGTCACAACGTACATCTGCATGTTTGGCCCATCGCGCGTTTTATTATAAAGGTTTGTCACTCGTCCGCGGAACCGTTCTCCGATGCCCTCTCGGCCTCTTCCACGCTTTCCACGTCCCTCTCGTCCTGCATCTCGTAGAATTCGACGATCTCGGCGGCGGTGGTGCACTGCTCGGGGGTCTTGTCGTCCCTCACCCTGCCGGTGAACCTGGGGAACCTGAGGCCCAGCCCCGAGCCCTCCTTGACCGCGCCGCGGGCGATGGTGTGGATGGGGCTGATGCTGATGTCCGCGGCGGTGACCTCGAGGACCAGCCCAGGGACGAACCACACGTCCGGCACCATCTCGGCGTCCACAGATGACGGCCGTCCCTCCGACCTGTACTTCTCCAGCATTCCCGGCAGGGCGGCCAGGAACGCATCGTCGAACCCGGTCCCCAGCTTGCATGCGGTGCCCCACCTTCCCGTGTCTGGGTCATATGCCGCCATCAGCAGGGCGCCGTAGACGCCGGCGCGCTTGCCCATGCCGTAGAACGCCCCCACGACGGTGAGGTCGAAGCTGTCGACGAGGGCCTGGGTGTAGTCCTTCTTGTACTTGATCCAGAGGAACCCCCTGGAACCGGCGCGGTACACGGAGTCCTGGGCCAGGGATTTGGCCATGATGCCCTCGCATTTCGACCCGATGGCGGTGTCGAAGAACTTCTGGGCCTCCTCCTCGGACCCTATGACCGCCCTCTCTGAATAACCCAGGCGGTCGTACCCGTCCCCCTTCGACTCCGAGAACGAGGACTCGAGCATCATCCTCCTGTAGGGGTAGGGCTTGAGGGTCAGGTCTTCGCCGTCGCGGTAGAGCATGTCGAACATGAATATGCGCACGGGGACGTCCTCGACGGCCTTGGACATGCCGTGCTTCTTCCTCCTGTGGGTCACGTTCTGGAACGGGAGGAGCCCGTCGGCGGCGGGGTCGTAGGCGACGCACTCGCCCTCGACTATGGCCTCCTTCCCCTTCAGCTGGGCGGCCAGCGCCTCCCCGATGTCCGGGAAGTTGGGGGTCAGGTCCTCCAGGCGGCGGGAGTAGAGCTTCACGAAGCCGTCCGGGCCCTTCCTGATGTGGGCCTGCACGCGGATGCCGTCGTACTTGTACTCGAAGGCGCACTTCCCGCCCATCCTCGCCATGATGTCCGGGAGGGACCTGAGCCTCTCGGCGAGCATCACCTTCACCGGGCTCCCGACGGCCACCTTTATCGCGCGGACCCCGTCCATGCCCTTCTCCGCGAGCGTCTCGGCCACCAGGCCCATGTCGCAGGTGATGTTGAACGCCCTCTCGATCTCCGGGCGGTCGTCCTTCGACGCGAAGGCCTGCGCCAGGGCGTCCATGACGGTCATGGAGCCGGCACCCACCCTCATCCTGCCGGTGACGATCCTGCAGAGGTAGCGGGCCTCCAGCGGGCCGGAGTCCGAAAGCATCCTGGCGAGGATCTTGGTCTTCCGGTCCTGGGAGTCCTTCCCGGAGGCGGACTCTATCTTCAGCAGGGAATCTACTACTCCTTCGAAGGTCAGCGGCTCGGAGAACAGGGTCATCTGCTTCTTCTTCTGGGTCAGCACCTCGGCGACCTCTCCCGGGTCCCCGGTCCTGACCCACATGTCCTCGACCTCGGAGAGGCTCCTGCCCGATACCGAGGAGATCGCCCTCAGGACCAGCTTGTCGGCCATGCCGAGCTCCAGGGGGACGAAGTCCGGGTGCAGCCTGCCCACCGACAGGTAGATCGTCTGCCTGATGTACTTCGGGTCGATCTCCGAGAAGTACCCGGCCAGTATGTCGGTCATCTCCAGTCTGCTCGATGTCGATTCGAGCCTGTCGAACGTCTCCGCCAGTTCGCTGAAAAGCATCATCTTCCCCATCCTCCGTCATCATATCAAACATGCCGCCGGGCCGTCAGAAGTACGTCTGGCCGGAGCCCACCCTCGGCCCCTTGGACAGGGACCTGCTGAGAGATTCCAGCCTCTGGCGCATCATCTCCTCCTTCTTCTTGCTGGCCTTCTCGACGGCCTCGTCCATCGTGCCCTTGGCCACCAGCACGTAGACCTCGCCGTCGCTCTTCCTCCCGGTCCTCCCGCGGCGCTGTATAGTGCGGATCTCCGACGACACGGGCTCGTAGAAGATCACCGCATTGGTGCTGGCTATGTCGAGACCCTCCTCGCCGACGGAGGTGGAGACGACCACGTTAAAGTCTCCGCTGCGGAAACGTTCCAGCATCTCGATCTGCTCGCTCTGCCTCAGGCCGCCGTTGGCCTGCCCGATGAGCTTGGCGACCCTCGCGCCGTTCACCAGGGCGAGCTTCTCGCTGAGGATGTCGCAGGTCTCCCTGTACTGAGCGAAGACCAGCACCCTGGGGCTCTCGCCCGAGGCGATGACGCGCGACACCAGGCCCATCACCTGCGAGATCTTCGGGTGCCCGACATTGCTGCTCTCCGCCATGTGCCAGGCGTGCAGGTATCCCTCGTCCTGGGTCAGCTCGCGGTCGGCCTTGGACGCTCCCGGGGCCTCGGCATCGGCGTTCACCTTGGACAGGAACTTCCTGAGCTGGGGGATCCCCTGCGTCTCCGCGAGCTCGATGGCGTAGAGGAGCTTGATGCAGGCCGAGGTGAGGACCAGACCGCGGAAAACGGTGTAGGTCCTCTCCCCCCTGCCCAGGCGCATCTGGAGGGACGATTGGATCGAGAGCATGTGCTTCTTGGACGCCGGCCATCCCGGATCGGTGAGCCTGAGGGCCACCAGGTCCCCGAAGTACCCGTCGAGCACTTTCTTCAGCTCCGCGGAGATGTCCGTAATCTCCTGCGGCAGGGTGACCTCGATCCTGTTCACATAGGTGTCGTGCACGTAAGGGGAGACGTCCGGGTCGTCCTCGGTGCGCATCTCGATCCTCACCAGGCCCAGGTTCCTGCAGACCTCCTCGATCCTGGAGGCGTCGCTGCCAGGGGAGGCGGTCATGCCGAGGGTGCGGCAGCCGGCCGGGATGTAGCGGGCGACGTTCACGTAATCGTAGTTGCCGGTGGCGCGGTGGGCCTCATCGAATATGACCATGCCGAACCCGGATAGGTCGTAGACTCCGTTGTCGAGGTCGTTGGAGACCGATTGGGGGGTGGAGACCGTGAACCCGCTCCCGGCTATGACCGCGGCCCTCTTGGGCGGGCGCATCTGCCCGTTGAGCATCCCCACGGAGATGCCGTCCAGCATCGATGAGAAGTACTCGCTGTGCTGGTCGACGAGCGGCTTGGTGGGCGCCAGCATGAGCACTTTCTTCCCTTCGGAGAGCACCCTGGCGGCCGCCAAAAGGGCGACGGCGGTCTTCCCCAGCCCGGTGGGCAGGATGACGAGGGTGTTCTGCCTGAGGCATTCCGCGGCGATCTCCGACTGGTAGCGTCTGTCCTCCAGTCTTCCTTCGGCGATGCCCGGCATGCGGACATACTGCATATACCCAGGTTATCGGCGGTTTATTAAAAAGGATTATCGGGCCGCCCGATCGGGGGCAGGCCCGACGGAAGGTTTCAGTAGGAACCGCATCCGCCGCCGCAGGATGCGCAGCCGTTGAAGTTGGGGTTGCGTATCGAGAGGCCGGTGCCGAAGTTCGGGTCGTCGACGAACTCGATGACGCACTCGTCGAGGGCCTTGGCGGTCTCGTCGTCATAGAACATGTCGAAGCTCTTCGCGGTCTTGTCGACCTGCTCCCCCTCGGAGGGCTTCTCCTGGAAGGACATCCCGAACTGCGGGCCGGAGCATGCGTACCCGGAGAGGTAAACCTTGATACCCCATCCGGTCTTCTGGTTCTTCTCGAGGAGCTCGTCGATGAACTTCTCCGCTTCAGGGGTTATTGTAACCATGATTTATGATTAGTCAGGACTGCTATAAAAATGTTAGGTGGTACCTAAATCAGCCTGTATGAGTCACTCCACATCCATGCCGTAAACGTCCGCGAACACGCGGAAGGCGTACGACTGGCTCCTTGTCATGCACATGTAGCCGGCTATCTCGAGGACCTCCAGGATCTCGTCCTTGGTGGCGCCGAGCGCGGCTGCGTTCCTGATGTGCTCCTTCATGCAGTACTGGCCTCCGAGCGCGGCTGCGGCGGCGAGCGCGACCAGTTCTCTTGTCTTTTTATCCAGGCTTCCCTCGCCCTCGAACAGCTTCATGCTCAGCTCGGCGTTGGGGACGAAAAGGTCCGGGCGTTCCGAGAGGACCTTGTTCACCAGGGGGACCTTCCCGCGCGTCTCCTCTATCGTTTTCAGGATCCCGTCGGCCTTCTCTCTAAGCTTCTCTTTGTTCTCCATGCCTGATGATAGATGCGCATGATGTCATTCTTTTCCCTGCAGATGGAGGTCTTCTCCAACTTGGATTGATAATTTATACCGTGCGCGGGATACTTCGCCGGGGAAAACGAATGCTGAAGACCACCAAGATTTTCATCGGCATCATTGTCGTCGCCGCCGTCATCGCGGCGGCCTGCTTCCTCGTCTTCTACGAGTGAACTGCCGGCCCGTTCCGTGCGGGCCGGAAACGCCTTCCGCTCCATGCCTTCTGCAGATGATCCCGGAACGCTGTGTCCAGATGCGGAACGTTCGTTCGCCAGGTTTGGAAGATACGTCCAATCGTTTTTATAATCTGATTAAGTTATCGAGTCCAGCAAAGCGTGGTAATAATGCTGAAAACGACGAAATTGTTCATATCACTCATCGCCGTCTCCGCAATAATCGCCGCGGCGGCCGGGGCCGCCGTCTACGATGATTCCGACGGGGCGCATGAATACGACGGTTCCGTGCTCATCGAGGATCAGTACGGCGTCTATTTCTGGGC
Source organism: Methanomassiliicoccales archaeon LGM-DZ1 (assembly GCA_030168595.1). Lineage (NCBI taxonomy): Archaea > Methanobacteriati > Thermoplasmatota > Thermoplasmata > Methanomassiliicoccales > Methanomassiliicoccales archaeon LGM-DZ1. The sequence continues at coordinate 1,643,015 of CP115556.1, forward strand.
CCACGGCGACGGGGACGACTACGGAGAGGTCATAAAATCGATCGACGGCACCCGCGGCCTCGATATCGATTACACCGAGAGCAGCTACGGTGTCATGGTCAGCGGCATCAACGGACTGTCCCAGACATCGGATTACTCCGGGTATTGGGCATTGTACCAGTACGATGACGGCAAGTGGGTCTACAGCAAGGTGGGCCTCAGCAGCGTCTCCACGGATGACTGCGAGTACATCGGCCTGTTCTATGTGAACTGCGATACATCCACCTACGCGGTCACCGCGGGCGGGCCCGACAACGTCGAGGTCCCGAAGGTCTGGAAGGCTGCCTACTTCACCGGTTCCCACAACGATGTCGTGTTCGCTATCCAGTCGCAGTCCGGCATGTACATGTACGTCAACGGCCACGGCGACACGGTGTTCGACGCCTTCACGGATGCTGCTGAAACCTATAACATCCCCTTCGAGGCCAGCCATTCCAAGTACGGCGACGGCATCCAGTCCCTCTTCGGCCTGTCGATGAGCTCTGCGACCGTCGGCGACAAGACCGTATGGACCTACTGGGCGCAGTTCGTCTCGAACAACAACGGCCCCTGGGCGTATGCGCAGATGACGATGGAGAAGCTCAGCACCGCAGTGTTCAGCCAGGTCGGCATCGCCTACGGCGACGGTTCCGAGATCACCGCCCCGCTCTATTCCCAATCGTCCGAGAAGGCATCCTCGCTGATCCTCATCGAGGACCAGTACGGCATCTACAGTTGGCTTTCCGCCGACAGCGGCGAGTATTCGACCTATGCCGACATGCTCGTCGGCCTCGACGGGAAGAACGGGTTCGACATCGATTATACGAAGGGCAGCTACTTCAGCATCAACTCGATCAACGGGCTGGCGAACGACTATTCGAAGGCCAGCGAGAGCATCTACTATTACTGGGCCACTTACGTCTATGATGACGGGAAGTGGATCTACAGCGACAAGGCCGTCGACGGCCTCAGTACCTCGATGCACGATGTCATCGGCCTGTTCTACGTCAAAGGGACCATGGCAGGAACAGAGGAAGGAGGGCCCGAGAATGTTATCGTTCCGAACATCTCCGATGCCGCTGCCTGGAACGGATCTACCGACGGCACGGTTTTCACGATCCAGTCCGAATCTGGGTACTACTTCTACATCAACGGGACCGGGAGCACGGTCTTCGATGCGTTCAGCGATGCCGCAAAGGATTACAACCTCCCCTTCGAGGCCAGCCATTCCAAGTACGGCGACGGAATAAAGTCACTGTTCGGCCTGGCGATGACCTCCAAGACCGACGGTACCACTACCACATGGACATACTGGGCGCAGTATGTGCTCGATGAAGCCGGCTCAGTCTGGGATTACTCCAGCTATACGATGGAGAAGATCAGCACTTCCGACTGCTCGCAGATGGGCATCGCCTACGGCACCGGCAGCATGGGCGTGGGAGGCATCACCGCCCCTGTCTACAGCAAAAGCTGAAAACCGAATGTTTTAAGGGAACAGGCCCGGGGCCTATAGGTCCCGGCCCCAGTTCCGGAGTGATATCATGGAGGGGACCCTGTGGAAGACCGTTCTGACCGTTGCGCTCCTTCTGACGGGATGCGCCGTCGGCGTAGCAGCCGTTCCGCACTCCTCCGCATCGTATGCCGCAGGGATCATCCTGGATTTCGGCGGCTATGACATCGATTACATGGGCCTCGAAGATTCCGGGGAGAACGCCGTCTCGGCGCTGGACAGCATCTGCGCCGGCAAAGGTTACGAGGTCGTGTATTCTGAAGGCTCGTCCGTGCCGTCGTCGGTGAACTCCCTGCCGGCTTCCGGGTCATCGGCATCATGGTCGCTCTTCGTCACATATACAGGCGATACAGGATGGACCAGATGGTCCGGGGATCCCGCCGATGTCTCCGTGGGGGACTTCGCGGCGGTCTGCTGGGGCCTCTGCGGCGAGGGGGAATACCCGACGCCCGGCGTCGATGCGACCGGCACATGCTACTACGGTTACGGGCAGTGCATGCGCATCGTCTCCATGTCGCCGTCCTGCACCGAGACCATCGCCGCCGCCGGCGCCGAGGGCCTGATAGTGGCCACGGACAGTTACAGCAACTATCCTGTGTCTGTAACCGAAGGGAAGAAGAACGGTTCCATATCCGAGATCGGAGGGTACACCAACCCGAGCTTCGAGACGGTCGCGGCCCAGAACCCTGACCTGGTGATAGGCATGGGGGACCAGTCCGTGCATCTGTCGATCATCGGCAAGATGCGCACCCAGGGCGTGAACTGCCTTGCGGTCTACGATGCGTCCACGGTCGAGGAGATCGAGGTCAACACCTACATGATCGGCGTAGCATGCGGCTACGAGATGCATTCGGTCCAGACCATCGGCCAGATACAGGATGCCCTCGACGAGCTGGCGTCCCTGGTCTCGGCCGGTTCTACTGACTCAGGCGTCATGGTCGCCCTCTCATCGGCCAAGTCGCCGTGGGTGGCGGGAGGCAGCACGTACGTGTCGGACGTCATCGCGCGCGCCGCATGCAGCAATGTTTACTCCAGTCTCAGAGGCTGGGTCCAGGTGAACAGCGAAACGGTGGCCGAATACAATCCGAAGTGCATAATCGTGGTATCGTCGGACTACGAATGCTCCGAGAGCGGCTACAGCAAGATGCTGAGCTCCCTGAGCGCAGAATGGCGGAGCACCGATGCCTATGCGGACGGGAACATCTATCTGCTGACGGACGGGGCCACGGACCTGGCCTCCAGGCCGTCCACGCGCATAGCGCAGTTCGAGGAACTTATGTGCAGGATCCTCCAGCCCGCTATATTCACTGACATAGAGATCCCGCATTGGATCGGGGATGATTACACGGACTATCTGACATATACAGCAGAGCTGGGATTCGCATCATGAACGGCCGGCGCCTGGCCGCCGTATTGGCGGTCCTGGCGGTCATACTGTCCGGCGCGGCCGTGCAGGCATCGCAGGGCTCCGATGCGGACACGGGCCTCTGGGTCCTCATCGACGAGGGCGACGGCGACACGTATTGGGCCGCCGCCGACCAGACCCAGACGACGGTCGGAGGGGTCCTGCAGTCGGCGGCCGAGAGCCTCGGCCTGGAGTACTCGGCAAGCGGCGGCGCCGTCACCGTCGGCGGCATGAGCGAGGTAACGGTGGGCGGATCGGAGCATTCCGAGACCAGCTCATGGAGGTACTATGTCTGGGACTCCTCCGGGGAATGGACGGACATGACCTCATCATCGTTCCTGTCAGAGGCCCCTGCCGCATCCAGCGTCGCGCTGGGATTCTATCCGGCCGGCACCGTCCCCACCGAGACCCCAGACGACATGTCCTCTTGGACCATGATCCGCGGGAACTCATCGCTCACCAAGGTCCAGGGAGGGGACGACACCTCCGGGTCCGGCCCGGCCACCGCGATGTCCAAATCCCTGGGGCAGAACTTCGTCGACGCCAATCCCCTCATAGCCCGCGGATGCGTCTACGTGGTCTACGGCGGATATTACAGCGGGGACAGCATGCCCACGCTCTACTGCTTCGACAGGTACACCGGCGCCGAGAAATGGCATGTGTCCTCGCCCGAAGGCGTCGGTTACGAGACCCAGACAGGTGCCATCGCCGGAAACTACTACTATTGGCCGGTCACCAACGGCCACATCCTGAAGGTCCCCCTGTCCGGCCCCGGCACCGAGAGCTACACGGTGGAGGTATCCTCGGTGCTGACGGGTTCCTCAGGCTCCCTGACGGTCAGCGCCGTAGAGTACAAGCTCAGCTCGGGATCGTCGTATGTCTCGGCGGAGAAGGAGGAAAGGGACACCGACGTGTTCATCATCCCGGCGGAGATCGGATCCGCCTATGACATCAATGTGACGTCGGACGGCACGGTCTACCATGGGACCGTGACAGTATCGTCCTCATCCAAGGGCGGGGTATCGGTCTCCTTCGACGGAGACTCGATCAAATCCTATACGGACAGCACCGCCCCCGCATACAGCGACGTCAGCAGCGCCTATGTGATGAAGAAGTTCGCCGCCTTCGACAGCTCCCGCACCATAGAAGGGCGCTCGATGTACGCCACCGGCGTTGCATCCATCACCGTGTGGGGAGGCGCCCTGTTCTTCGGCACCTCCAGCGGCTACACCTATGCCATGGACTTCGACCTGAACGTCCTGTGGAGGACGGACACCCTGGGCCAGAACTACTACGACTGCCCCTCGGTCTCCGGCGGGAACGTCTATCTGGGGAACTACAACGGGCAGCTTTACGTCCTGGACGCCGCCACCGGCGATGTGAAGGCCAGTGCCAGCATAGCATCGTATGCTTCCAAGGTCTACGGCAGCGGCGGGAGGGTATGCTCTCCTGTCGCCGTCGGGGACCTCATCTTCATGAGCGTCTCGGACGGGCTGGGGATGAACAGCGTCCAGGGAGGGCTGCGCGTGTACAGGTTCGACGGCTCGTCCCTGACGGAGGTCCTCAGCGACGACTCCGTCGGCCTGTCGTCCACCTTCATGACCTATGTCAGCTCCGAGGACGGCTCCTGGGTCTATTTCCTGTGCGACAAGGGCCTCTGCAGGGTCTCCGCCGACGGGAGCGGGGCTGCGGAGACCGTGGATTCCGATGTCAGCGGGATCCGCGGCTCGCCCGTGAACGTCGGCGGGAAATACCTGGTGTACCAGGACTATGCTTTCAGCAGGAACGGCAGCGGAGGGACAATCCATGTGGTCTCATTGGACGGGGAGGAGGTCGGCAGCATATCCCGTCCGTCCGACATCGACCAGTGGACGATGACCTCGGTGCTGGTATGCGGGAGCATGATATACATCGGCACCGACGGAGGATTCGCGATCCTGGAGTCCGACCTGACCGTGGGGGTATCGTCCGCGGGGGACAGCGGGGGCCTGCCGGGCTGGGCCATCTGGGCCGCGATCATCCTCATCGCGCTGGCGGCGCTGGCGGCGACGGTCATCCTGCTGGCGCGCAGGGCCGGGAAGCCTCCGGGGAAGTACCTGTCGGAGAAGCTCGGGGAGATGAGCGGGTTCCGCAACGAAGCCCTCTCCAAGACCGCGGCGAACAAGCGCCGCCTGCTCTTCGTCCTCATCCTGGGCACGGCCCTGGCCGCCGCCGCGTTCCTCTGCTGCCTAGCCTTCGGCCCGTCCCACAGCATGTCGCTGTCCGAGGCGGCCGGCAACCTGGTCTCGGCCATAGACAAAGGCGGGAAAGGGCTGACCAATGACGAGCTCTATGTCTACGAGTCACGCCTGCCCAGGGCCATCGCCGCCATGGCGGTGGGCATGGGCCTCTCGGTCGCAGGGTGCATGTACCAGGCGGTCATCAGGAACCCGCTCGTCGACCCGTACATAATGGGAGTGTCCTCCGGGGCCGGGACCTTCGCGGTGGCCGCCATCGCCAGCGGGTTCACCCTCTGGGGGCTGCTCAGCAGCTCGAACTTCATGGTGCCAGTCCTCGCCGTGATCGGGGGCCTGCTGGCCTTCGGCCTCACGATGCTCATCGCCGTCCTGGCCGGGAGGACCTCGACGTCGTACGTCCTGGCCGGAGTGGTCATCGGGCTGGCATTCTCATCGATCCAGACGGTGATACTGACCACTTCCGATTCCGAGGACCTGCAGAACGCGGTCTCCTGGCTGTACGGAAGCTTCACATCCGTCGACTGGGACAATGTCTGGCTCATATTCTTCCCGACGGCCTTCATGTGCGCCGCCTCTCTCCTCTGGGCCAAGGAGCTCAACCTGGTCCTCCTGGGGGACGACAACGCCCAGCAGATGGGGCTCAACGTCAGGAGGTTCGATGCGGGGATGCTGATCCTGGCGTCGGTGCTGACATCGGTCTGCGTGGCCTTCGTCGGCATCATAGGCTTCGTCGGTATGGTCGTTCCCCACATCTGCAGGATGATCCTGGGAAGCGACCATCGCCTGGTGCTGCCGGCGTCCATCGTGCTGGGGGCGGCCATGATGCTCCTGGCCGACCTTCTCGCCAGGATGATCATGATCCCGCAGGAGCTGCCGGTGGGGGCCATCACCACGGTGATCGGCGTCCCGCTGTTCGCCTACCTGCTCATCAAAAGGGGGAAGATGTACAGTGGATGAGGTAAAGGCCCCGTTGCTGGAGGTCAGGGACCTGTGCAAGACGTACGAGAACGGCTACAGGGCGGTGGACGGAGTGTCGTTCAGCCTGCCGGAGGGGCGCCTGGTCGGGCTCATCGGGCCCAACGGGTGCGGGAAGTCCACCATGATGAAGTGCATCAACAAGATGCACCAGATCACCTCCGGGGACGTCCTCATCGACGGGGTATCCGTGAAGGGCCAGACCCCGAAGCAGATATCGAAGCAGGTGGCGAACGTCCCTGCCGAGCTTAAGAACAGCTTCGGCCTCTCGGTGTCAGATACGGTCATGCTCGGGCGCTATCCCTACCTGAGGAACCTGTGGTGGGAGACCGACGAGGATGAGACTGAGGCGGTCGACGCCATGAAGAAGTTCGGCGTCTACGGCCTCCGCGACCGCAGGATCGACATGCTGTCCTCCGGCGAGAGGCAGAGGGTGCTCATCGCGAAGGCCTATGTGCAGAAGCCGAGGCTTATGCTTGTCGACGAGCCCACGTCGCACCTCGACATGAAGTACAAGCTCAATGTGATGGAGTACCTCAAGGGACTCACGGGCGGCAACATGACCGTCCTCGTCGCCGAGCACGACATCTCCCTCATGGCGAGGTACTGCGACATATGCCTCATAATGAAGAAAGGGCATCTGGTGGCCTCCGGCGATCCCAAGAAGGTCATCACCGAGGACCTGATCCGCGACGTCTACGACGTGGAGGCGACCGTCGGCCTCGACCGCGAGGGCGAGATCTACGTGCTGCCGAAGAGGTACGTCGGGAAGGACTTCTGACCGTTGCCGCTGACTGCCGCATCCCCCGTTCATAAACCGTCCTGAACACTCCTCTTCCGCGCCCTGAGCGGTGCGGAGAGAGCCAATGAACGACAATGAAGAGCTGACCGCGGTCTTCGCGGAGGTCGGTAAGAAGTACGGGTTCGAGACGGTGAAGGCGGAGTTCATGTCCTGCCGCGATTTCAAGGTCAGGTGGCAGATGAGCTACCGCTGGGCCGATTTCAAGGTGTCGGACTACATGCGCAATGCCCCGCGCGAGGCAGTTGAGAGCCTGGCCAACACCATCTTCGGGAAGATGGTGAGCGGTGAGGACAGCGTCTACGAGAAGATCATAATCGATTACGTCTCGTCCCCGAAGTTCGTCGAGACGTACCAGCCGCTGTACCTCAGGAGGAACAGGGACCTGACGCATTCGCCCCTGGGGAAGAACAGGGACCTCGGGGAAGCGTACGAGCGCCTGATCGGGCTCGGGCTGGTCGAGCGCGACCCTGCGGTGTGCCTGACGTGGACCAAGGAGCCGATACCGACGGGGAGGGCCGCCAGGTGCTCGGTGCTGATGAAGGTCGTGGCGGTCTCCTCCCTGCTCGACGACCCGAACATCCCGGAGGAGTGCCTTGATTACGCACTCTACACGGAACTATGCAGGATCTCCATCGGCTTCGACCCGAACGGGGACAGGAACCGCCTGCTGATGCCGAAGCTCACCGAGAAGTACGGCAGGGAGAGGTCGAAGGAGGCATCTGACGGGCTGAAAGCGGTCCAGATGTACGTATGACGGTGCCGGGCCGCAGATGCACGGATGCCGGAGAACGCCCGGGACGGGCAGAAGTGTCCCCCGGGCGCTAACACGCCTTTTCACGGCCCGCTGTAACGGCGGTCTCCGGGCACTGACGTACGCCGGGGGTATGTGTCGGACCCTGCGTTGGCCTCCGGTCATCGTCCGCGGCGTCACGCCGCAACTACCGCAGGAGCCCAATACGAGATTGGGACAGGGCCTCTGTCGGCCGCCCCGTACGCGTTGCGTTCACTGATCGCGCACCCCGGTCAGGGCGGTACAGTATTCCATCCGCAGGCGCGTATAATACCGTATCCTACGACGATGGACGTACAAAAGGTTCGTCGATAATGCCTGCAATACGTCAAATGTCCGAATTCGAAAATTTAACCGCCCAATTATTACGAAAAACGTGGAAACACTGCAGAAATAAGGCTTATTTTTTCGAATTTCACAGTCTAATTGATTAGCCTTATTAATGAGAAGTTTATACTGCCGATTTATGATAGAATTCCTCAACCCAGAAGGAGTTGCCGTCATAGGCGCATCCGACAACCCCTCCAAACTAGGGGGGATGCTCGTCAAGAACATGCTGAACGCGGGTTACGACCCAGAGAAGCTCTACCCCATAAATCCCAAGGGAGGCATGATCCAGGGAGTAAAGGCGTACGCTTCCCTTGCCGACGTGCCGGCCGACAGGAAGATCGACCTGGCCGTGGTCGCGGTGAAGAACACCTTCGTTCTCCAGGCCCTCAGGGACTGCGCGGCGCGCGGAGTGCACTGCATGAGCATCCTCACCGCGGGGTTCAAAGAGGACTCCCCCGAGGGAGCGAAACTGGAGAAGGAGCTCCTGGCCGAGGCCAAGGCGAACGGCATCCGCATCTGCGGCCCTAACTGCTTCGGCGGCATGAACATCAGGAACCACGTCAACTACACGTTCTCGCACCTCCTCCCCCAGCCCGGGAACATCTCCATCATGTCCCAGTCCGGGGCCGTCGGGTCGTCCATCCTCGACTGGTCCTGCGCTAACGGAGTGGGGCTTGCCAACTTCGTGACCTTCGGGAACAAATGCGACCTCGACGAGGCCGACTTCCTGAAGTACTTCTCCGAGGATCCCAACACCAAGGTCATCGGGATCTACGCCGAGGGCATCGCGAACGGGGAGAAGTTCATCTCCGCGGTCGAGAACATGCCCGTGAAGAAGCCCATCGTCATCTTCAAATCGGGCAAGACCGCGGCCGGTTCCAAGGCCGCCTCGTCCCACACGGGGTCCATCGCGGGCTCGGACGCCGTCAACAACGTCGTCTTCAAGAAGCTCAACATCCACAGGGCATTCGACCTCGACGAGCTGTTCGACGCGCTCCTCGTGTTCTCCTGCTGCAGCCCCATGAAGCAGGACGGTATAGGCATCATCACCAACGCCGGCGGACTGGGCGTCATGTCCGCCGACGCCGCCTACAGCGCCAAATGCGTCAGGGCCGCCAAGCTCTCCGACGAGACCATCGCGGAGCTCCACAAGGTCCTTCCCAAGCTTGCCGGCGTCACCAACCCCATCGACATCAGGGGAGACGCGCAGCCTGAGGACTTCGAGATCGCCATCAACACCGTCATGCAGGACAAGGACGTCGGCGGGCTCGTCATCATGGGGTCCCCGCTCGACACCGCCGACCTCGTCTCCGTCGCCAAGCTCCTCGTCAGGATCATGGACGACATCCCCTACCCGACGACGGTCTGCTTCGCCGGAGGGTCGAAGTGCGAGGAGGCCGATGCCATCCTCAGGAAAGGCAAGTTCCCGTGCTACCCCACCCCCGACAGGGCCGTCCGCGCCCTCGACATCCTCAGGCAGTACAACATCGGCCTGGACCAGGACAACGACGCCCTCAGGGTGCCCAAGGTCAACGGCCGCTCGAAGGTCAAGGCGGTCATCGACAGGGCCTACGCCGACGGAAGGCACACGCTCACCGAGTCGGAGGGCAAGGAGATCTTCAACGCTTACGGCATCCCGACCCCCGGAGAGGCCACCGTCAAGTCCGAGCAGGAGGCGGCCGAAGCCTGCAACAGGATCGGCTACCCGACCGTCATGAAGATCGTCTCCCCTGACATCCAGCACAAGACCGATGTCGGAGGCGTCGTCGTCGGCGTGGCCGACGAGGCCGCGGCCCGCGCCGCCTACAACAGGATCATGTCCTCCTGCAAGAAGAACGCCCCCAAGGCCCGCCTCGACGGCGTCTCCGTGCAGCAGATGGTCTCCGGGCAGGAGGTCATCCTGTCCATGATGAGGGACCCGCAGTTCGGTCCCGTCGTGTCCTTCGGGCTCGGCGGGATCTACGTCGAGATCCTCAGGGAGATATCCCAGATGCACGTCCCGATGTCGGAGCAGCAGCTCGAGGAGATGATCACCTCCACGAAGGCTTACAAGCTGCTCTCGGGCGCCAGGGGAATGCCCGTGGCGGACATCGACTCCATCAAGGACGTCATCAAGAGGCTCGTCCTCATCGCCCAGGAGAACCCCGAGATCACCGAGCTCGAGATCAACCCCGTGCTCGTGGGCCTCAAGGGCAAGGGCTGCTGGGCGGTCGACTGCCTCTGCAACCTGAAGCACTGAAACGAAACATTTTGGCCGGGGTCATCCCCCGGCGATTTTCACATACTCAGACCGCCTTCGGGCCGCGTCTGCTGTCCCTGTTGCGTGCCGGAAGCACGTTCGATGCAGGACTGTACAGGCAAAATGGTCTGTATCTTGCTCTCGGTCTGCAGGAACCGATCGATATCGATGTCTCTGAATACTTATTGCTGCCCGGCAGTTAATTCATAATGTGCCAGCATGCAGAAATCATGTCAGAATCGTTCAGTGCAGAATGCTGCTCTGCAGTCTCAGGGCCAGCGACTCTTCAGGCGGAGGAAAGAGACGTCCAGGATGCCATTAGGTGGATGGTCAGCCCGCTGGTCGAAAGCAGGTCTGAGACAGTCTGGCCGCTGCTGGTGCCTCCGCTGCTGATCACGGTCACGCCGTCGGTTCCGGTGAAAACATCATAGCAGCCTACCTCGTAGCCGCTGATAGCCAGAACCCATTGGTTCACAGAGTTTGAATCGCTGATGCTGTTGGTCAGTTCGTATTGCAGTTTGGGTGCATCCCTGTAGAGGACGATATCGCTGCTGTAGTTGCTGAATTTGAGCGTGACGGATTTTATCCCTGCGCCGCTGTTGGCATTATCTGACTCATGGTCTATGGTGAAATATCCGTACAGGTAGGCACCCGGGTCTTCTCCGGTGTCCTTGTTAGATTCTATGCTTATCGAATATCCGCCGTTCGCAGGTATGAGCTGGAATGATGTCGGCGTGGAATCAACGGCGCTCCAGTAATTTTCATTGAACGTCAGGCTTGAAGCTGTTGATGCATCGCCGCTCCCGGAGATCTCCAGAAAACTCAGGCCGATATAATCCGAGTTCACAGAGTTGCTGTTGTTGGTGACGCTGGATGTCAGGGCGTAAGCGGAGGGTATAGCTACAGCTGCCGCCAATACGATTGCAGCAACTGCAAGCAAACCCGTTGTCCTCCTGTTCATTATTAACGCTCCTTTTCCGAATCCGCAAGAATCCTTACTCTGAGTAAAAGCGATTACTGCATTTCGATTTAAATTAGTATGATGGCTCAGCCGGTTCGATGGATTCTTTCCTCAGTTTGCGCTATCCGCATAGAAAGGGCAGGATGGATTTTCTTGATGAGCCGTACCTGATGCCTGCATATGCTTCGTTCATGTCTCTTCTTTATTGTGTTGCCCACGTTCAGGTGTTTGTATCAGGTTAATATTTTTATAAAAAGAAAGAACAACTTCTTCGTTCAACAGACGAGAGCAATCGCATATCTGGCACGGAATGTTCATTATGTCCAATTACAGTCGCAAGGCAACAGGAGTCGGAAGGATTGACCGTAAGAAGACGCTGTTCGCGCTTTTCGCTGTCATCATAATGCTGCTGTCATCCGCAGCGATCCTCGGCGGGAGCTCTGCTTCCGATGAAAGCTCCGGAAGCAGCAGTTCGGTGCATTCCATAACCTACTACGAAGATGAAGCGAGCCTCAACAGCAACACTAACGGAGTGACGGTGGAATACGACGGCATCGCATCCACCGAGTACAACCCGGCTTACAGCGATGTGTTCAAGAACTCAGGCTGGAGCAAGCTCAAGCTTAGCGAAACGACGAGCGTCGGTAGCATAACGTCCAAAACCGTTTCGAGTTACAAAATCAATGTTACTGTGCCTCTGAGTGAAGGTATAACACTGGATCTTTCCGACTGGAAAATTTCCGGAACAATTACTGCTGCTAAAGCAGAGTTGTATAGCCGGTACCCGGGTTATTGTACTTCAAGTCCAACTGTTAGTAGTGACAATGTTATCACATATTCACCAGCTACTTACTATGATGGTAGCAAATACAGCGGAAACGCTACAGCCACTGCTACTATCACAATATCGCGCTTAACCACGCCCTCGTCAATATCTGTGCCTTATGTTTTCTGCGGCTGGACTTCCGACGGTTCGGACCTGATCTACCCGGGAGATGTCGTTGACAAGAGCATAAGTAAGCTCTATGCGAAATGGGCCACGCCGGATGTGTTCCTGTATTCATCTCTTACGCCGGCTTCCGGAAGCACGCTCAGCGGCAAACCTGCATCGCCGACATATGCCACATATATGCTTCCGATCAACAGCAACGGCGGATATACGAGTTACAGTTCGATACAGTATTCGGACGGCCGTACCGAGCCTACGATGTTCACCACGATCTATGAGATCAACGGGGCGTTTCCAACCAATCTCAGTACTGGAACATACCGTTCCAACGATCCGGATGCCACTGTCAATTGGAATAAAACAGTATACTGTGATGGAGACGTGATCATCGACAGCGTGCATCTCAACTGCTCCGCCAGCGGAGACCACGGAGATCCTCATTATAGGAGTTATCCGCTGTTTGCGAATGGACATCGCCTCATCCTCGGTACAGGCCTCGATGCCACCAGCGGATACCGGATGCAGGTCTTCGGGGGATTGAGCAGCGGGACACTGGATTCAGCTATCGAAACAGGGAAATCCATCGTTTCATACGATGACGGTCCGAACGGTCTGAACGGGAAAATCTTCGACATAGGCACGTTCCTGATCGTCCACAGCGGAACATATTACAGTATCGGGGCTGTGGGATGGTGCAATCTCGGCACATCTGGCAGTCCGCTCTCGTCATACATGGTGCTGAAAGGAGGAACCATAACCGACACTGTCGTCGGAGGAAGTTCGAGGACCATATGGGGCGCTGTCAACCGTTCTATATCCGACAGCAACAAAGACCAGCTTTTGGGAGGGACGTTCACATATGTCACCGGCGCCAAAATGACCGGGGACACCTGGGAAGAAAGCAAACTGGGCTATGCCAGCGTCGGCGATAACAGGACCGAGTCATCGATCCTCGAGGGCGGACCCGGAGGTTCGGGCGGCAAGGGGGCCGTGTACGGCGCGGCTCACACCTTCATCACTGATAAGGCCAAGCTGTGGGATGCTCAGGCCGGAGGAAGAAGAGGAGATTCCACTACCCAGTTCGCGTATATGGAGATCAGTGGCTCAGCTGTAATCAGCCATATAGCATGCGGTACCATCACCGACGGTAACAGCAGCTCCGGGAATCGTGACTCGGTCGGCAATGTCAAGATCGCCACCTATGACAATTGCAAGGTCGGGATGCTCTTCGGAGCAGGTTATGACACATGGGCGTACCCTAACTACACCAGTATGCTGAGCGGAACCATCGATGTTGAGATCAACGGCGGGACGATCGGCTATGTGTACGGCGGAGGCTACAGAGGTTCCGTAGGTACTTCATCCAGCAATGTGGCCATCAAGGTCGCCGTCAACGGCGGGACGGTCCTCAAGGATGTCTACGGGGGCGGGAGGGGAGGAGTGGACAAGATCCTCCACAACGCAAGTACCGGGGCCAGGGAGGGCAGTTCCTCATATTGGAACTCCATGGGAAAATCCTATGTGTACGGCACGGTCAGCGTCCTCATCGCCGGCGGGACCGTCGGAGGCAATGTGTACGGCGGCGGGGAATCGCTTCCCAGGCTGTCCGGTTACAACGCCGAGGGTGGCATCAATGTTGCATCGGTCATAGGCAGCACGAGCGTGACCGTCACCGGAGGGGAGATCAAAGGGAGCGTTTACGGAGCCGGAAAGGGAGTGACTATCGACAGTTTCTCCGCTCAATCTAATTCCGGCACTGTGACCTACTCTGGCACAGTTCCGGGGACGACCGACGGAGGGAACTATTCCCAATCATATGTCGTCAACAGTTCCGGGAATTACATTTGGCTCGACTGGTTCTCTGGATTCACTCCCACATACGACACCAGCATCATTGAGAGGTACCTAGAGTTCGCCAAGGTCGAGGGGAGCTCCAGCGTCAACGTGTCCGGCGGGACCATAGGAGGAAGCGTCTACGGCGGCGGCGCATACGGAAGGATCACCGGAGATGCCAGGGTAGCGATCTCTGGAGGTTCCATCGGAGGAAGCGTCTACGGCGGCGCCATCGGCCACAGCGGGATCACCGCGGTGGAAGGAGACAGGTACATCGACGTCAGCGGGACCGCGACGATCACGGACAACATCTACGGCGGGACTGCGTACGGGAATGACGGGGTCAGCGAAAAATTCGACGAATCCGATGCGACGATCTGCATTCAATCCGGCTCCATCGGGGGCTCCCTGTTCGGAGGAGGCTTCCAGGGAACCACTTACGGTGATGTCAAGATATACATCGGATACAGGGTCAGCGATCATTTCAGGCTGGAAAGCACCGATGACAGGACAACCATAACCATAGGGGGATCTGTCTACATCGGGGGAGATGTAGGAGAGATCGGCGAGAACGATACTCCGTATACCCAGTACCTCGTCATGGGAGGAGGGAACCTCAGCATCTTCGGTGCATATTCCGACATCTCCATAAGCGGAAGCCTAATGGGCAGCGGGAACGCCTGCCTCACCAAGGGAAATACTGTCATCTACTGCGACCGTTTCATCAATCTCAGCGAGATGCATGCGATCCACCGTGCCACCACTGTCACCCTGTCCGGAACGATGATCACGCTGAAGGGAAGGGGGACTGTCGACGCTAATTCGGCGGATTCGCTCTATTCTCTGTTCATGATCGTCACGCTGCAGCTGAGGGATTCCTCGGTCATCACGCTCGACAGTGCGGTGGACGCCGTGACGGACTATTACAGCCAGAACAAGGACGGCAATCCGACCACTCCCTCGTCCCCTTCCAACAAGATCATCATCGGAAGCGGCAACTCGTTGACCATAAGGGGGGCCGGCAGCTACGGCTCCTCGTACGGCACCGTGTCCGGATACACCGTCCTGTCTGTCAGCAGCAGCGACGGCGGTTACGGGGTCTGCGTCCTCGGGAGCACCGCCTCCTCAGGAGGTTTCGTGGCCACCAGGAACGGTACCTATGTGCAGGCCGACTTCATGGACGTCTCGGATTACTGCAGATGCTGGTTCATCTCCGGTACCATCACGAGCGCCCAGTCGGTCAGGCTCAGCTACACGTCCGGAACGGCATCCGAATCCGTGGACTTCTCCATCATCAAACTGCGCTCCGATACCGTCCTCAGGTACATGGGAGGCTCCTTCGTAACGGCGAACACCGCTTACAGCCTGGTGGAGACCCCGTCGGAAACGAACCAGTTCGGTGTATCCATCGTCAGCAGCACCAGCTCCGAATCAGAAAGCGTGAATGTTGTGCCTCACGCATCCGATTCCAAAATCGGAACGATACTCCCGACTGATTCGCAGAACCCAACCCTCAGCGTCACCGTGAGCGGGATCTTCGGGGACGAATCGCACCACATCGGATACTGCACGATATACCTCCAGGAAGCGAGCGCCATCTCGTACGTCGGGGACGACGGCAGCGAATCTACCAGCTACGTGCTCACCAACAGCATCCAGCTGACGGTCGAGATATACACCGAGGGCAGCGGGACCAATCTTGAGAATGATTCTGTCACCATCGGGGCCGTCCACGGTTCCGGTTCCGGGGACATCATGATACCCAGCAAGCTGAACGGCTACACTGTCGCCGTCGAAAGCGTCAGCTCCCCCGACGGATCGGGCTCGACGCTCACCATCGCGGCCGAGATGAACCTCGACAACACCTCCGGATGGAGCAGCACGAGCAGCGCCTTCCAGATCAGCCCGTCTCTCGAAGGGAGCACCCTCGGGGAGCTCAACGGAGGATACACAGCCAGGCTGGTCTTCTCGGTCACAGGGTTCGACAGCACCGAGAGCGAGGTCTACACCGTGGTCCTGTCGCTGAGCTACGAGGGCACCGTGAGAACGGTCACCGTCACGGTCACCGTCCAGGCGCTCGCCGATATCAACGTCACCTTCGTCGATATGAGGCAGGATTCCGAGGTCATCTACGCGTTCCCGTACGGAACGGTGATAACCGAGGCCGACTGCCCTCCGACACTTAGCAATTTCATCGGCTGGTACTATGAGTCGTCCTTCGAGAGCGTCTACAGCTACAGCACTCCCCTGACCGCGGATACGACGCTGTACGCCAGGTACATGCTCACCGTCACCTTCGACAGCCAGGACGGGACCGTCGCGCAGATGTACGTGGCGGACAGCGAAGGAGGGACCCTCATCACCGCTCCTTCCGATCCTTCCAGGGAGGGATACACCTTCAGCGGATGGTACACCGAGAAGGACTGCATCAACAAGTGGGATTTCACCCTCGACAAGGTCGTCCGCAGCATGACCCTGTACGCAGGATGGGTCGGCCAGGACATCACCGTCACGTTCACGTACAACGGCACCCAGATCACAGACTCAGGCACTGCTTACACGGCCACCGTTCAGTACGGTTCCGTGTTCGGAGTCCTGGACGAGGCCAAGTCCTCCGCAGAGCACAAGGACGTCACGATACTGGCCGCCGCCGAGAGCATCCTCAGGACGAACTACCTCAACAACGGCGAGATGTTCATCCGCTGGCAGGCGGAGGTCTCGGACAGCGTGACCATACCCATCTATGATGATACAACGGTCGACGTGAACGTCATCCCCAGGGTCGACGGCGCCATATCGTCGACGGTCAACCTCATCGCCGTCACCTCGGACGTCGCCCTGCAGGTCACCATGGACGGCAACTCCAGCGATCTCACCACGAATGTCTCCGCCCCGGTATCGTTCCTGGTGTACCCCGACAGCGATTCCTTGCTGTCAGACTCCTCAGGTTCCTATTGGGAGTTCGTTTTCAACCTCAACGATGCGACCCGCTCGGGATGGCTCCTCGCAGGCTGGTCCGAGTCGAAGGATGCTCAGCCCGACGATGATGACACCTATGGGAACGGAACCTCCGTGACCGTCAAGGTCTATGTCACGGACGCGAGCGGCAACGCGATCGACAGCCCGAACTACGAGAGGACCTACTATGCCGTGTGGGACCACATCCCGTACACGGTGACGATCATGGAGAGCTCCCACGGGACCATCGACGCTTATTACAACGGCGTGTCTGGGAGCACTTTCACCGCATACTACGGCGACCGCATCTCCCTGAGGTTCACCCCGTACAGCGGCCAGGAGCTCGCCAGATGGGTCATCAGCGGAGAGGGGACGATCCCCGATGACCAGATAAGCTCGTCCAGCGCGACTCTGATCGTCACCGGAGACTGCGCCGTGTACGCCAACACCGTAGGGCCCCAGATCGTGCAGCTGTACGTGTCGTTCAACGGCGGAGAGCAGATCGACAGCCCGCCCCGCGCCATGCTCAGCACCGACGGCGTGACCGCCGCGGATAACGTCCAGGACGGCTTCTGGAACACGAGCAGGAACTGCTACCAGTACCAGATAATCACCGACACCGGCGACTACTACATCTGCCTCGAGGGAAAGAACGGGACGCTGTACAGCTTCGGCCAGATCACCGTCGGCGTCAACGGGAACTCCCAATCGCTGGACGTCCTCACCGTCACCGACAATATCACGGATGCGGACGGGGGGCACAGCTCCGTCAGCGAGTACATCTCGCCCGGATCGGATGTCAACCTGACGGTCCTCGCAGGGTACGGGTACAGCATCAGCTATGCCATCGGCAGCGGGGATGCCGTCGTGCTGGGGACCGGCTCGCCGGCCTCTACCGACACCCACCTGTCGTTCAACGTTCCCTCCGATACCGCAGCAGGCATCGTCCTGACCGGCACAGTGAAGGCTGCGTCTTACACCCTGAACCTGCATCTCGTCTATGACGGGACCTTCAGGGACAGCAAGGCCTACTCTGTGCCCCAGGCGACGTACACGTCCTTCAAGTTCGGGACCTCCTTCTCCACAGTGATCCCGGCGGACAGCGAGATAACCAGCAGCTCCGGGACCACCCTGACCGATGACAGCTATGCGGTCGTCGCGTGGTACCTGACCCGCACGGTATCCGGTTCCACCGTCACCTATTCGGACCCCATCGCGGCCACCAGGACCTTCGACGCCGCCCTGCTCAACAGCACCGGCGTCATCGACCTGTGGTCCAGGATCATCGACATCACGAACGAGTACCAGGTCACGGTGGAAGAGAAGGTGATGAACGTCAACGGCGTTTACGAGTCTGTTTCCGGCTCTGTCGTCGCCCATGCAGTGACCGAGGACACCTCGGGCACCGACTACAAGGATAAGATCTACTCCGGGACCTACGTCATCGGGGATTACAGCACCTTCAGCAGGAACATCAGCATCTACGCCAAGGAAGCTGACCACGGAGATGGAACCCCCAGTTACACCATAAGCGGTAACGAGATGACGTTCACCCTGCCGTGGGGATATGCCATCCTCATCGAATACGTAAGACCCAGCATCGCCGTGTCGTTCGATTTCGGCACCGGAACCGGGACCTCCGACATAACCGAAGCGTACTATGAACAGGGGATCTCTCTCCCCGATGCGACCCCGCCGGACAATTACACGTTCAGCGGATGGAGCGTTACCGTCGGCAGCAGGCAGTTCACGCTGAGCGCGGACGCCGGCACCTACACCGTCACATCGGAGGATGTCGAATCGTCCTCGATGGTGTTCACAGCCGTATACGAGCCTCAGACCGCATACACCCTGACGCTCGTCACCGAGATCGGGGCCTTCAGCAACGGATACTCCAGGATCTCGTTCACGGTCGGAGTGGGCGAGGATATACAGGGATACCTCAGCAGCACGCCCACGGTCGAGAGCGGCAGCCCGTACACGTTCAGCAGATGGTCTCCGGCGACCGTCGCGGTGATGCCCGATAACGACCTGACCTATACCGCCGTCTGGACCATCAGGACCTACACCCTCACCTTCGCAGGTGTGCCGGTGGATGAGAACGGGACTTCCGTGGACCGCGTCAGCATCAGCGCCGCGGCCGACAAGGACACCTTCGTGAGCGGGAACTCCCTGCCCTACAACACCCACGTGACCCTCACGATCAAGTTCGACACGAACTACACGCTGGGCTCCTTCTCTCCCTCTGCCTCGGTCATCGGGAGCGCGCCCTCCGAAACCGGGACGAGGACATTCACCTGGTCGTTCTTCCTGACCCAGGACACAGATATCAAGATAACACCGGAATGGGCCGGCCTGGAGCTGCAGTTCTTCCTCGTGGGCACCGACGGGACCGTCACCCACGACACCTCGCTGGACATAGCCGTCCAGAGGTACGGGGATGCCAGCTTCTCGAAGTTCACCAGGGCCGGGTACACCGACGGGAACGGGAACCTCGAGATCAAGTGGTACACCGACCGCGCATGCACCACCGAAGCGAACTGGGACGAGGCCTCCGGGAAATACACCGTGACAGGGGTCATGAGCTCGATGGCGTTCTACGCCAAGCCCGTGCCCAACACCTACACCGTGAAATACATCGATTCCGACGGAACCGAATACGGGACCCAGACGATGACCTATGATGTGCCGGCGCAGCTCTCCGGGTTCACGTATCCCGCTAAGGACGGTTACATCTTCATCGGATGGGAATACGGCTCCAAGTTCTACATCATCTACGATGTCAAGGTGCTCAATCTGACTGACACGAACGGCGGCACGGCCGAGTTCGTCGCCGTCTGGGCGGAGATACCCAGCGTGGACGTCAAGTACGACGGCACTGCGCATTCCGGATCGATCTCCGCGGACCACGGCACCGTCTACTACGGCACCGTCAACCTCACCGCCAGCAACTACGGGACCAGCGGGAGCACCACGCCCGTGGGCTATACCCAGGCAGGCACCTACACTACCTATTACTTCATCCTGTTGACCAACGAGAACAGCGGCGGCGTCGATAACCTCCACGGTTCCTTCGAAGTGAAGATCGAGAAGAGGGACGTCACCTTCACCTCCGGCAGCTCCGAGAAGAGCTGGGACGGCGAAGCTCTCACCGACCATACCGTCACGGTCTCAGGGGACGGCCTCGCTTCCGGCGATACCGTCACCTATGATTGGACCGGGACGATAACCGATGTCGGGACTGCGGAGAACACCTTTACCGTGGTATGGAGCGGGGCATCCCAGGACAACTACAACGTCACCGTGGCCTACGGGACGCTCGAAGTGCTGACCGCGTCCGGAGGCATCACGGTAAGCCCCACGTCGTACACCAAGACCTATGGGGATGCGTCGTTCAGCCTGAACGCCAAGCCCACGCAGGAAGACTCTTCCGCGACCCTTACCTATGCGTCCGGCAACGAATCCGTCGTCACCGTGGACAGCAGCGGCAACGTGACCATTGTCGGTGTCGGTTCCGCCAGGATAACCATCAACCTGAAATCAGATAATGTGACAGCAGACCCCGCCAACGTCAGCATCACCGTCAACCCGAAGGAGCTCACCGTCACCTACGATGAAAGCTACAGCAGCGGCATCTCCAAGGTTTACGACGGCAGCACTGCGGTGACCCAGGCCCTCGAGTTCGCGCTCAGCGGCATCGTGAGCGGCGATGAAGGCAATGTGTCCCTCACGGCCTCCTACGCATACACGTCCGCGAACGCGTCCGCTTCGGTGCCTGTGCGCGTGGCGCTGTCACTGACCGGCGACCGTGCAGGCAATTACACCGTCAGCGACATAACCCTCCCGGGATCGATCTCCGCGAAGACCGTCACGCTGACCTCGTCCTCCGCCAGCAAGGTGTTCGACAACACCGCCCTGACCGACAGCACCGTCACCGTCTCGCCCTCGGCGGACAGCAGCCTGTTCAGCAGCCTCAGGGCCACCGGCTCGATCACCAATGCGGGCACGGCGTCCAACACGATCGCCTACACGCTCGCTTCGGGCGTCACCGCGTCCAACTACAGCATCGTGTCCGTGCCGGGGACCCTGACGGTCACCGTCAGGTACATCGACGTCCCCGCCGCCAGCGCGGTCGAGTACACCGGGAACGCCATCTCCGCTTCCAACGCGTTCGCCGTGAGCCCGTACTACCGCGTCAGCGGCACAGGCACCGCTGTCGGGGAATACGATGCGACCCTCTCCCTGACATATGCCGGCAACACCCTCTGGAACACCGATCCGGCGACCGGGGACAACCAGACTGTGAAGTGGACCATCGCCCAGGGTACCATCAAGGCATCCGATTTCACTGTGAACACCGATGCCGAGACATACAGCGGAGCGGACATCACCAAGGAGATCTCCAGCAGCCTTACCCTCGGGACCGATTACCGTGTGGCCTACAGCGACAACCGCAATGCCGGAAGGGCCACCATCACCATCACCGGGATCGGAGGCTATGCGGGGACCGTAACCTTCAACTTCACCATCCAGCCCAAGGAGCTGACGATCGTCCTGCAGGATACGGAAGTGCCGTACGACGGGCAGGCCCATAGCATCAGCTACGAGATGGCCGGGCTTGCCGACGGCGATACGGAAGACGGGGCCGGCATGATCTTCGAGAACAACGGCCAGACGCAGCCTGGGACATACACAGTCACCCTGACAGGGCTCAGCAACACGAACTACAAGATCAGCGATAACAGCCTGAGGTCCGCGACCCTCACCATCGAGAAGTACCGCCTTATCGTGATCGCCGCCAGCGCTTTCACCAGCGTGAACGTGACCGACACGCTGAGCACCGATGCTTACACTGTGATAGGGTACAGGGGAAGCAGCCTTGCCGAAGACTTCAAGATCACCGTGAGCGGGACCCAGAGCGGATGCGGGATCTCCGAGAACACGGTGACGGTGGAGGCGCTGACCGACAGCGCGGGGCTCTACGAGATAGAAACGCACAACGGGATCCTGGCGATCTTCAAGACCGGGTACAGCTCGGTCCATATCGTCACAGCATGAGGGCAGAAGATGAGGTATGCGATCGCGGCCGTAATTGCATTGGCAGCGCTGGCGGCGGCCTTGGCCGCCCCGGCCGCGGATGCGGATGATGCAACGAGCTGTGACATCGGGGATTTCACCTATACCCTCAACACGGACAGCGGCACCGCCGAGATAACCACCTACATAGGGGAAGGCGGCGCCGTCACGTTCCCAGCGACGGCGGAATGCGGCGGGAATACCTTCACTGTCAGCTCCATAGCCGAGGGGGTCCTCGGAGAGAAGGCCTCCGCGGTCACGAGCGCGGCCATCGAATCCGAGGTTCAGTACCTCCCGGCCGGGATCTTCAGGAACTGCACCGCCCTGGAAACTGTAACCTTCCCGTCGACGGTGGCCCTGGTCCCGATCCAATGCTTCGACGGATGCACCTCCCTCAGGTCCGTGAGCCTGGGGAACATCACGATCATCAGCGATGCCGCGTTCAGAGGATGCACCGCCCTTGAATTCAGTATCCCAGAGACCGTCACTCAGATCGGCAGCGAGTCGTTCAGCGGATGCTCGGCGTTGGATGCCCAGCTCCCGTCGGGACTGGAATACCTCGGCCCCGACGCCTTCAGCGGATGCGTTTCCCTGAGCGCTGTGTTCGTCCCTGGTACAGTGAGAATCGTGGGCGCGGAGGCGTTCTACGGATGCACCGGGATAACGGATCTGACTCTGGGCGGCGGGGTCGCCAATATCCGCGACAGAGCGTTCTACGGATGCACGGGCATAGCGTCCGTGACGCTTCCGTCCACCCTTACAGCGCTGGGCAGCCAGGCGTTCGGAGGATGCTCGTCCGTGACCGGTTTTGAGTCAGACAGCTCAGCGTTCACTGTCGCGGACGGAGTGCTGTTCGATTCGGACGGAACAACGCTGATCGCCTACCCTGCGGGGAAGGATGCGGACTCCTATGCCATCCCGTCCGGCGTGGACTCCATCGAGGGGTATGCGTTCAGAATGCCGTCCTCGGCATCGCTGAAGACCATCGATGCAAGCACGCTCGCCTCCGTTCCGAGCTATTCCTTCGCAGAATGCGCATCCGCTGTCTCGATAATCCTGAACTCCTCTGTCAGCAGCATCGGCAACGGCGCCTTCTCTGGATGTGCCAGCATGACAGGCATCGACCTGGGGGACTCGCTTGCCAGGATCCCTGTCAGATGCTTCGAGGGATGCACGTCCCTCACCGAAGTGACCGTCCCGGCATCGGTCACCGAGATAAGGAGCATAGCTTTCAGCGGCACCTCGGGCCTGCGCCTCGATATCCTCTCCTCCAGGCTGAACGTCTACTCCGACGCGTTCAGCGGGGCCGAGGGGCTCAGGGTGAACACGGTCCTGGACACCTCCTCATGGGGCTCGGGGATCACCGTGAACCAGGACCTGTTCACGATGACCGTGGTCCTGACCGACGATTCCTCGTACGAGGTGCAGTTCCATGCCGGTGACGCGACCGACCTGGAGACCCCTGTCCGTGCCGGGTACGGGTTCGTGGGTTGGATCGGCAAACCGGCCGTCATGCCTGCGCAGGACATAAGCGTCTCCGCGGACTGGACTCGGAACATCTACTATCTGGCATTCGATGCCAACGGCGGCACCGGGAGCATGGAGGCCCAGACCGTCCTCTACGGGATCAACACCCCTCTGAAACCGTGCGCTTTCGACAAAAGCGACGGTGTGTTCGCCGGATGGTCTCTCACCGCCGACGGTTCAGTCGTGTACACCGACGAGGAAATGGTGACCGATGTCGCTTCCCAGCAGGGCGAGACCGTCATCCTGTACGCGGTATGGGCGGAGCCGGATTACATCATCGTCTTCAACGCGAACGGCGGAGAGGGCGAGATGGCCAACCAGAGCTTCGCCGAAGGAGTAGGGCGTATCCTCAGGCCCAACACCTTCCAGCGCGAAGGATTCACCTTCGAAGGGTGGGCCCTCACCGCCGACGGCTCCGTCGTGTACACCGACGGCCAGTTCGTGACCCCGACCTCCGACATGGTCCTGTACGCCGTATGGGGCGGCGGGGAGCCCGCGGACGGGGATTCATCGGAGTCCGCAGCCGCCATCCTCGCCGTCTTCGCCGGGACATTGATATCCGCCGCCGTGGCGGCCGTTGCATACGTGCGCCCGAGGATGTGACGGTATCCGGGCACCCAGGCACGGCCCGGTCCGGACCGTGCCGGCCTGCATCCGCCGTCCCTTTCTTCCCTTTATTTATAGATGTGAAAGTTACATGTCACGATTATGACACCCGAGCTCGATTTCGTAGGTCTCGGCCTGAGCGGCGTGGACGGCATGACCGTGAAGGCGTTCAACGCTCTGAAGGAATGCGACAGGATATTCGCGGAGTTCTACACCTCCAATCTCATCGGCGCCTCCGCGGAAGATCTCGAGAAGGCCCTGGGGAAGAAGATCGAGATCGTCTACCGTTCCGAGGTCGAGGAGGGCCACAGGATCATCGACAGCGCCAAAGAGTGCAGGACCGCCTTCGTGACCGCCGGCGACACGATGCTCGCGACCACCCACGTGGACCTCATGATCCAGGCGAAGTACGAGAACATCCCCGTGAAGGTGTTCAACGGGGTCTCGATCTTCAGCGCCTGCCCTACATGCTTCGGCCTCCAGCCCTACAAGTTCGGGAGGGCGGTCACCCTGCCGTTCCTCGAGAAAGGGTGGCAGCCCAAGTCCCCCTACGACCACATCATGGAGAACAAGAAGCGCGGTCTCCACACCATGATCCTCCTGGACATCCGCGCCGAGGAGCTGCGCTACATGACCGCCAAGGACGCCATCGAGTGGCTCCTGGCCGGGGAGGAGAAGTGGGGTGAGGGACTCATAGACGACAAGACCCTCCTCTGCGTGGTCTCCCATGCGGGAGCGCCGGACCAGAAGGTTTCCGCCGGCTACCCGAAGGACCTCCTGAAGATGGACCTCGGGTCTCCCCTGCAGACCCTCGTCCTGCCGGGCGAGCTCCACTTCATGGAAGCGGAGGCCCTGGTGGACTTCGCCGGAGCTCCCAAAGAGATCATCAAGGACGATGAATGATGGCCAGGTGCATTCGTGTCCCGAAGAAGGGCGCCGAGCCTCTGAGGGAGGCCCTTATGGAGCAGGGCCTCCTGGACCTGGACCACAGGATCCGCCGTGACGGGGACTTCATCCTCATCCCGGTGCTGGCCGATTCCTTCGGCGGCTATGAGGCCGAGGAGGCCGACCTCGAGGTCCAGGAGCACGGCGAGACCGATTACCGGAACCTCTCCGGGGTCCCCGAGGGTCTCAGGGATCTCCTGCCGTCCTCGTTCGATGTCGTCGGCGACATCGCGATTATGAAGCTTCCCGATGAACTGCTTCCTTACAAGGCGGGCATCGGCGAGGCCTTGCTCAAAACTGAGCATGGGGTCCGGGCGGTGTTCCTCGACGGGGGTGTCAAGGGCGAGTTCAGGATCCGCGACCTCGAGAAGATCGCCGGCGAAGGCACTTCCGAGACGGTCCACCGCGAGTACGGCACCAGGATGATGACCGACCCGTCCAAGGTCTACTTCAACCCCCGCCTGGCCACCGAGAGGGCAAGGGTCGCCTCGCTCGTAAGGGACGGCGAGGTCATCATCGACATGTTCGCGGGAGTGGCGCCTTTCGGCACCGTGATCGCGCGCCATGCGCATCCCGCGAAGATATATTCCATCGACCTGAACCCAGAATGCGAGAGGTTCATGCGCGAGAACATCCGCATGAACGGGATAACCTGCATGGAGGCCATCATCGGGGACTCGACGCAGGTCATAAAGGGCCTGCCGAAGGCGGACCGCATAATCATGAACCTCCCGCAGATGGCCGACCGGTTCCTGGACTCCGCTCTCCGTGCCGCGAAGCCGTCCGGTACGATCCACATGCACCGGGTGATGGAGCGCTCCGCGTTGGAGGATTTCGAGCGGGACCTCGTATCCCGGATGGCCTCCGAGGGCCTGGGGATGAGGATCGTCCGCGTTCAGGAGCTGAAGACGTACTCGCCAACCATGAGCGTGTACGTCTTCGACATCATGCCTGAGGCTGCTGATTCTTCGGAGTGAGCGTGACCCCGGTCTGGCCCTGGTAATGCCCCGAGCGCTTCTCGTAGCTCTTCTCAGAAGGGGAGCTCATCGTCTGGAAGACCAGCTGGCAGTAGCGCTCCCCGATGGGGATCTCGAGCTCGCTGTCCGAGGTGTTGTAGGATCCGAGGGTCAGGGTGCCTTCGAACCCTGCATCGACCATACCGAAGGCGGCCACCGTGCCCTTCCTGATCCAGGTGGTCCTCAGCCAGAGGTTGCCGCAGATATCGTCGGCCATCTTAACCCTCTCAACGGTGGATACGAAGAACATGGTCTTCGGGGGGATCCTGACGGTCCCTTCCTTCACGATGCTGCCGTTGACCGAGATCTCCGCGACGCGGAGGTCGTAGCCGTTGGGGGTCAGGCTCTTCTCGCTGTAATCGGAGATGCCGATGCGGCCGGTCTTCATGCAGTGCAGGATATCTCTGTCGGAGAGTATCGTCATGCTCAGCACATGCTCCAACGGACTATTATCGGTATCGGAAGGCGGATCCCGGGGCAGCGATGGACGGATTGCGCCTTCCTTTTCACTTTATTTAAATATTGTTCTTATGGGATGCTCAATCCAAGCCGTTCTGTCCGACGGATTCCGCATCCTGCGGATGCTGGCACATTTCCATTCCGGCGGAAACCGGGCGGGGCCGAATGGATGGGATGTCCGACATATTATTATCGTACCCGCCTATATGCGGGCAGATAAGATGAGGTTCGAGCCGAGGAAGGAGATAGCGGACCTCCCCGCGACCGTTCACGGGGGCCAGGGATGGCGCTATGCCGGCGTGGAGGACTACAGTCAGAACCTGAACCCGTTCGGTCCTCCCCCGGAACTTGCTGATGCGATAGTCGGCGCCATGTCCCAGATGGGCCACTATCCCGACGCTTCGAACGCCGAGCCCCGCCGCGCCCTCGCAGAGGCGTACGGCGTCCCTGCCGAATGCATCTCCATGGGCGCCGGGTCCTCGGAGATCATCAGGGACTTCCCGAACGTCTTCTGCGCGAAAGGCGACAGGGTCCTTCTCATGCATCCGTCCTTCGCCGAGTACGCCCAGCAGTGCCGCATCGCGGGCGCCGAGGTGTCCTACATGGAGCTGGAGCCGGAGAACGGCTTCAGAATAGATGAGGTGGCCCTCTCCGCCAGGCTCAGGGAGGAGCCCTATAAGGCGGTCTACATCTGCAACCCCAACAACCCCACCGGGGTCATCGAGGACAGGGCCAAGCTGGAGCGCATCATCTCAGAGGCTTCGGACCTGGGCACCCTGGTGTTCCTCGACGAGACCCTGCTCGCCCTCTCGGACCCCGACGGCACGAGGACCATGATCCCGCGCATCGGCAGGTACGATAACCTCGTCATCGCCGATTCCTATACCAAGAGCTTCGCGGTCCCCGGATTGAGGATCGGGTTCTGCATATCCTCGCCCGAGATCGCGGAGCAGATGGCCAAGGTCCAGCTCCCGTGGAACCTCGGCGTCGCCGAGCAGGCGGCCGCCGTCTATCTGGCGGGAAGGCTGGATTATGTGAGGTCGGCGGCCTGCGAGCTCCGCAGGGAGTCCGAGCGCATGGAACGCGAGCTGTCCGGCATAGGCTTCCCGTGCGTGCATACCGACTCGTTCTTCAGGTTCGCGCCTGTCGGGACCGCCGCCCGCGACGGCCGCGGCCTGCAGGAGAAGATGCTCCGCCATGGGATCATGATCAGGGACTGCGCCTCCTTCGGCGGCAGGTTCGCCGGATACGTGAGGTACTGCGCCAAGGACAGCGAGCGCGACGGCCGCTTCATCGAGGCGGCGGAAGCCGTGATGAAGGAAACGGAAGGCCTTTGAATGGAACTGTGGGCCGACGGTATACTGATCGCTGTCGCCGCGCTGCTGATCGACCGCTACATCGGCGACGTCCCGAACAAGTACCATCCCCTGAGGTGGATGGGGAACCTGCTGGACGCCATGGACCGCAGGATACACGACCGGAAGTCCAAGATGTGCGTCCTCTACGGGTTCCTGGGATATGTCGTCATCCTCCTGATCTTCGGCGGCGCGGCGCTGACTATCACGGCAGTCCTCCGCAGGGGCCTGGAGGGCGTGATGGAGTTCAGCATCTTCGGGATCGAGGGAGACCTGGGGGAGGTCCTGTGGATCATCGTCTCCGGGCTGTTTCTCAAGGTAACCTTCGCGCTCTTCGCGTTCAGGAGGTTCTGCTCTCCGATACAGGACGACCTCAGGGAGGGCCGCCTGGACGATGCAGCCGACAAGACCCAGATGATGGTCAACCGCAGGACCAGGGGCATGGACGAGGCGCACATCGCCTCGTCGTGCTGCGAGACGGTGTCCGAGAACCTCGTGGACAGTGTGGTGTCCCCCCTCTTCTACTACGGCCTCCTGGGGCTCCCCGGGGCCATCGCTTTCAGGTGCTCCAACATGATGGACGCCATGTGGGGCCACGTGAACGAGAAATACTACGTCCTGGGCCATTTCCCGGCGAGGCTCGACGACGTCCTGGGGTTCATCCCCTCCAGGCTCGCCCCGTTCTTCGAGCAGCTGGCCGCCTGGCTCATGCGGCTAAAGGGCAGGAAGTCTGCGGTGAGGGCCGCCGTCCGCGAGCACAGGAAGACGCCCAGCCCCAACAGCGGATGGCCAATGACGGCCGCTGCCGCCGCCCTGGGGATCTCGTTCGAGAAGGAAGGGGTCTACGTCATGGGCGAGGGCCCCCTTCCGTCGGTAGACGATATATCCAGATGCTGCCGCCTGATAGAGGCCACGTCCCTGCTCTTCGCTGTCATAGCGGTGTTCCCCCTGTCGGCGCTGCTGGGAGTGCATGTACAGGTTTTCGCAGAGGACTTCATCCTCGGTCTGCTAGGAGTGTTCTGAAATGAAGTATGTGCGCGGTTGCGAGGTGATCGACGAGGGCGGCGGGAACGCCACCGCCGTCATCCGCCTCACAGAGAAGATGGAGGTGCTCAGCAGCGCCCCCATGAACGGAGGGGAGGCCCTCACCGATACGGTGTTCATCATGCAGGTCCCCCACGACTACGACAGCGTGGACTACCTGGCCGACCTGGAGGCCGTCAGGCGCAGGCATTCCCTGCCCGAAGACTCTGTGGGGTTCATGACGGCGGCCGAGGTGAAGCATGTGTTCTCCGTCTCGGAGGACAGCTTCGGCGATGCGAGCGCGTTCGTGGCCGCCACGGCGGGCGCCACCAACGCGGTGGAGGCCGGGCAGGAGCTGGACCGCTGGGAGGAGAGGAAGGCCAGGTCTGAGGAGATATCGAGGAGGCTCGCCGGAACCATCAACATCGTGGCGGTCTCATCGGTGCCGCTAGATACCGCCGGCAAGACAAACCTGTTCATCCCGATCGTGGAGGCCAAATCCCTCGCGATGCGCGACATAGGGTACAGGGAGACCGGCACCACCTCCGATGCGATGGCCGTCATCTCCCCGGTATCGCCGAGGAGGTTCGGCTTCGCGGGCACAGGCACCGACATCGGCATATCGGTCGCCAGAGGGGTCAGGAAGGCGGTCGCGGAGTGTCTGCGCAAGCGCGGGGAATCGCCGGAGCCGGAGAGCGCCCTCAGGATGCTGCTGCGCCACAAGGTCACCCCCGGGATGCTCTGGGACTGCGCTTCCGCTCTCGGCCTCGACGAAGGGGTCCGCGGGAAGTTCAAGGAGACCGCGGAGGCCATGGCCTCGGACCCGGACATATGCGCCGTGGTATGGGGCATCCTGTCGGCCGGCTCTGCATCCGACAAGGGGCTCCTGTGCGGGCAGGACCCGGATTATCCGGTAGAGGTCCTCTCGGACGGGACCTGGGGGATATTCCTGGCAGGGAAGATATCTGAGGACAGGGGAGGCGATTCCACCATCGATCTGATGAGGATGCGCCCTCTCAAAGACACTATGATCAAAGAATACGCCGAGGTCGCCGCCTACGGGCTGGTGGGCGGGGTCGTCGGTTACATGACGGGGTTCTCCGATGAGCGACGGCAGTGCTGAATCAGGAAAGGGAGGCATCGCCGCCGCCCTGAAGGCGATGATCTCGTTCTTCACCATCATCCGCCTCGATGTCGGGCAGACGGAGTTCGAATCCATGGAACGCAGGTTCTGGCTGGCGCCGGTCATCGGCCTGCTCAACGGCCTTGTCGCCGGGTTCATCGTGCTGCTCCTCATCGAATGCGGGGTCTCCTCGACGGTCGCGGCGGTGTTCGTGCTCGTCACTCCGTTCCTGTTCTCCAAATTCCTGCACTTCGACGGGCTGACCGACTTCGGGGACGGGATGGTTGTCTCTTCTGGTAAGCGCGAGGACCACATACGCGCCCTCAAGGACACCCTGGTCGGCGCCGGAGGCATCGGGACGGCCATAACCGTATGCCTGATATCCTTCGCCTGCTATTGCGGGCTCTCGATATACTGGCTCATCTTCCCGGCCGTTATGATCGCCGAGATCGCCACCAAGAACGCCCAGGTGTTCGCGGCGGCCTGGGGGGAGCCCGGGAACGGCATGGCCTCCCGCCAGGTGGGGTTCACGAACAAATCCTCCGCTGTGCGTTCCCTGATCCTCTCGGCCGTTCTTTTCATCCTCGTGTGGCTGGCCTACATCATCATCGCAGGCAACCTTGGATGGCACAAAGAAGGCCAACTGGTCGCGTACTTCGCCGTGCTGGCACTTATCATATCGTCCGTCTCGGGCTGGATCATGGCGCGCAACGCCAACCGGGTCTTCGGGTTCGTGAACGGCGATATCCTCGGGGCATCGAACGAGATCTGCCGCGCGGCCGTGCTGACGGCCTTCTGCATCATAGCCGGGCTGTGGTTCTGAATGGAAGCGCTCATCAACGCCGGCGGCAAGGGCACCCGCATGGGCCCGATGGGGATCGAGAAGCCCATGCAGCCCATCGGCGGCGCGCCGGTGGTGTGGAGGGCGGTGAGCGCCATGCTGTCGGCGGACGGCATCTCCCGCGTGGTGGTGTCGGTGAGCCACAACACTCCCGAGACCGAACGCTACCTGAACGGCATGGGGATAGAGACCATCAGGACCTCCGGCGAGGACTTCATGATGGACCTGCATGACGCCTTCAGCGTTCTTGACGGGGATTACGTCATGACCTGCCCTTCCGACATGCCCCTGATAACCGACATCGCCGTCGAGGAGGCCCTGAGGGCCTTCCGCCCGGAGATGGAGTCCATGATCGTGATGGTGGATGCCGGCCTGGTCCGCAGGATGGGCATAACCCCGTCGTACACCAGGGAGATAGACGGGAAGGAATGGGTGGTGTCCGGCCTCTCGGTGATGGACAGGAAGGGCACGCTCGAGGGCAGGTACCTCAGGGAGCACTGCCTCCTGACCGATTGGCGCGAGCTCGCGGTGAACGTCAACACGCCTGCCGAGCTCGAGCTCGCGAGAAGCATAATCGGATGACCGGGGGCGGCCGACGGCCGCCGGGCCGGTCACTCTTCGCCGGTGTCCTCGAGCGCGGGGCTCTCGGACTTCTTGGACCTGCGCGCCTGGGTCTTCTTGGCGGACGCGGAGCCCTTCGCCGAGGGGGACTTCCGGACCCTCTTCTTCTTGTCCGGGAGGACGACGGTGATGACCTTCCCCACCTTGCCGTCCGCGGCCTCGCTCTCATCCTTGTCCTTGGACGAGGCGCGCTTCTTCCTGCGGGTGGGGCAGTCCATGTTGATGCACTCTTTCACGTTCCCCATCTGGATGATGGGCGCTCCGCACTCGGGGCAGGCCTCGCCGGTGGGGGTTATGGTCCCCCTGGGCCTCAGCGGGTAGGTCTGTGTGCAGTTCGGCCACTCGGAGCATCCCGCGAACCTCTTGCCGGCGCGGGAGTAGGTGATCCTTATGGTGCCCTTCTTGCAGGTGGGGCAGAGACCCAGGTTGTTCTTCTCCGTGTTGGAGGGGCATTTCGGGTCGATGCACTGGAGGGAGGGGGGCATGCCCCTCCTTATCACCTTGATCTGCGCCAGGCCGCACACCGGGCAGACCGAATCGGTCATCTGGATCATCGCGCCCTTGGGGAGCGGATAGGCCCTCTTGCACTCGGGGTACCCGTTGCAGCCTATGAAGTTCCCGTTCTTCGACTTCTTGACGGTCATGCTGTTGCCGCAGGACGGGCAGATGCCGACGAACTGCTGCTTCTTCAGGGCGGCCTTTATCTCGTCCCCGATGGCCTCGGACTCGGACTCGATCTTCACCGCCACCCCGTGGAGCATGTTCTGGGACTCGGAGACGACGTCCCCGAGCTCCCTCTCGCCGCTGGCGATGGAGATCATGTCCCTCTCGAGCTTGGCGGTCATCTCGGGCTCGGTGATGCCTCCGCCGTGGCGCTCCAGCGCCTTGGTGAGGGCGATCCCGGAGGCGGTCGGCACCAGGTAGTTGCCCTGGACGTAGTTCCTGGAGAACAGCTTCCCGATGATGTCGTGGCGGGTGGACTTGGTGCCGAGCTGCAGGCGGTCCATCTCCTGGATGAGCGAACCCTGGTTGTACCTGTACGGGGGCTTGGTCTGGGACTCGTCGTTGGAGATCCCCCTGACGTCCACGGTGTCGCCGACGGCGAGCTCCGGGACCCTGGACTCGGCGGACCTGAGGTACTTCCCGTAGTACTTCTTCCAGCCCTTCTCCTTCTGAACGTACCCCTCGGCCGCGAAGGGTTCCCCTCCGACGTCGAGCTTCACTTTCGTGACCTCAGCCTGCGCGTTGGGGGCCAGGGTCGCCAGGAAGCGCCTGACGATTAGTTCGTAGAGCTTCCACTTGTCTCCTTTCATCTTCTTGGAGGAAGCAGCAGCTGTCGGGTAGATAGGCGGATGGTCCGTCGTCCTCCTCTTGCCGCGGGACGGGGAGATCTTCTCCTGCGCGAGGATCTCAGATGCTTCCTCCTTGAAGTCGTCCGATTCCTTCAGCCTCTCGAGGACTCCCCTGAGGCCGAGGGTCCTGGGATACTCGGTGTTCTCGGTACGGGGATAGGATATGTATCCGCCGGTGTAGAGGTCCTCGGCGAGCTTCATGGCCGCAGAGGGCGGGATGCCGATCTTGTTGGCCTCGACCTGCATCATGGTGGTGTCGAACGGAGGGGGCCTGTACTCGTCCTTGAGCCCTTTCTCGTAGCTCGAGACGGTCGCCTCCTTGGCCGCGCTCGCCTTGGCGAAGATGGCGTCGGCCTCGTCCTTGTCGAAGATCTTGCCCTTCTCATGCTGCCCCTTGAAGGCCAGCATGCCGAAGCGCCCGTTGATCTCCCAGTAGGGCTGGGGGACGAAGTTCTCGATCTCCTCGTTCCTGTCCACGAGGAGCTTGAGCGTCGGGCTCTGGACGCGGCCGACGGACATGAAGTTCTTCCCTACCTGCCCTGCGGAGAGGGATATGAGGCGGGTGAGGACCGCTCCCCAGGACAGGTCGACGATCTGCCTCGCCTCGGCCGCGTCGGCGAGCTTGGCGTCGGGGTCCACCAGGTTCGAGAACGCCTGCGTGATCTCCCCCTTGGTCAGGGCGCTGAACTTGGCGCGCCTGACCTTGCTCATGTCGACGCCGGCGGCCTTGACGGTCTCCATGCCGATGAGCTCTCCTTCGCGGTCGTAGTCGGTCGCGATGATTATCTCGTCCGCTCCGGCGGACAGTTCGACGATCTTGCTGAGGATGGATTTCACGCGCACGGTCTTGACCTGCGGCGCGCTGACGAGGTCCACCGGGGAAGTGGCCCTCCAATCGGAGTACTGCTCAGGGTAGTCGAGCTCCATGATGTGCCCGCGGAGGGACACGACATTGTAGTCGTCGCCGCCGGCAGTGAAGGTCAGGGAAGTGACCCCTCCGGCCGAAGCGGATTTCTGGGTGCCGTCCGAGAGAATCGAGGCTATCCTGCGTGCCGCGTCTGCCTTCTCGGTGATGATCAGCTTCTTCATCGGACCCCCGACAGAAGGGTCCGTATTTATGATGTGCGATTATTATTATAAATTTAAAATAAAACCAGCAATGGCGGAACAGAGCACCTCGGAAGCATATTTGCCGAATCCATCAACAGTTTGCTTTATAATCGGAATCATGGTTCCCATTATGGATGGATGTAACATCCATATTAGAACGGATCAGGCGCCTCCCGGGAGTAAGGGAAGCGTTCGTCATGACCATGGACCTGAGGCTGCGCATCGAGGCCGAGGAAGGCAGGATACGCGCGACAGGTGGCATGCTGTACGTCAACCGCGGGATGGAGGCCTGCCGCGATGCCGAGGTGCAGATTTGCGTGCTCTCGGACGGCTTCATAACCAACCCGGGGCCGTTCAGGATGGCGATGGAGGACGAGTACGGGAACGTATGCGGGCATGACGCCTGCAGGTCGAACCCGGTCTACCTGCACGAGAACCCGATGTGGGTGGACGACGATTTCGTGATGTACCCCGATGTGATGCTGAAGAGCGAGCCGCGGATATCGATCATGCCTCAGAAGGTCGATTTCCTGGAGGAGGACGGTTTCCGCTGCACCGCCTATCTGCCGGCGCTCACCGCGGACCATATCCTCAAGGAGGCCTCAGGCGGGGACCCCGATTCAGGTTTCGTGAGCACGGTCATCGGCCTGTTCCCGGTCACCGAAAAATACAGGCACTTCGCTATTCCCTCCTCATGAACGAGGAAACGGTCCTCGCAGAGCTCCGCGCCCTGCCCAACATGATCAAATGCCTTGTCCCGGACAGGGAGGACCTCGAGCGGGTCTTCGGCGAGGAGGCCGAGTCCAAGACGTCGTCCGGCATGCCCCTCGACAACCGCGCCCTGACCGAATGCATGGACAGGGGCAGCCACATCTTCGCCGTCTTCAGGGGCGAATTCGACCCCATCCCCTACGTATCAGTTCAGATGGAGGATCCAGACGGGAACATCGTCGGTCAGCAGATACCCATCTCCGAGAGGCCGAGGTACGAAGGCAGGGAAGACCTGGTATGGCTGTCGGACGACTTCTGGATGTCCCCGACGGCGATGGGAGGCGAGATAAAAGTGGTCCTCGTCCCCCAGCACCTCACGGTCATCGGCGGAGGCGACGGCGCCTCCGACCCGGTGGCCATGTACCCATCTCCTCCGGCGGACCGCATTGTGAGGGAGGTCCTCGGCGTCGGGGACGACCCGTCGACGGCCACGGCGGTCATAGGGTACAATTGAAAAATCCCGGACGGCCTCTCGGACCGGCCCGGCAGGGTATGCGCCGGCCGGTCAGTCTTTCCTGAGCCCAACGTAATGCATATGGCCGGTGGTCTTGGAGGCCATCGTGAGCTTGCACCTCTGCACGCCTTTGATGGACCCGATGTCATCGCTCAGGCGCTTGAGGTCACCGAGCTTTCCCTCGACGGCTATGATCTCCATGCAGATTTCGGGGTTCAGGTGCATGTGTATGGTGGTGTAGATGTTCTGGTTCGCGCCGTGCTCCATTTCGGTGAGCTTCTCGGTGAGGCCGGTAACCTCGTGGTTGTACACCATGGTGATGACCCCGCAGACGAGCTCATTCTCGTTCTTCCAATCAGTTTCAGCGAGGGAATCCCTCACCAGGTCGCGGATGGCCTCGGACCTGCTGACATATCCTTTCTTCGCGATGATTTTGTCGAACTCCGCCAGGAGGTCCGGCTCCAGGGAAACGCCTATGCGCGTAACACCTTCCATGCTCCGTCATCTTCATGCGGCTTAATAAAAGTTGCATTTATGCATACTAACAGGATACGAATATGTTTATCGAGTATCACTAAGCGCATAACCAACTATAAAGGCGACAGGCCGATTACCTGGGCGATGAGCGAATTATCCAAACGCACTGCGGAACTCCTGGACGCTTCGGCCGCCAGGCTCTTCAAAGGCCGCGATGTCGCCGTGGCCTTCTCCGGAGGCATAGACTCGGGCATCGTCGCCGCCCTGGCGGTCAGGCATGCCTCCTCCGTCCGCCTGTACACCGCCGGGACCGAGGGGTCGCATGACATCGCGGCCGCCCGCGAGATCGCCCCGCAGATCGGCGCGGAGCTCTCGGAGATCGCCGTCCGCGAATCCGACATCCCGGACATCCTGAGGGAGGTCATGCGCCTGACGGGCAGCGATTCCCCCATGATGCTCTCGTTCGAGCTCCCCCTGTTCTGCGTCCTCAGGTCATGCGGCGAGGGTTTCGTCGCCGGAGGGCAGGGGTCCGACGAGCAGTTCGGCGGATACAGCAAGTACGCCGGCAAAGGGGCCGCCGCCATGCGCGAGGAGATGGCCACGGACATGGGGAGGCTCTTCAGGGAGACCCGCCCCGCCGAGGCGAGGATGGCGCAGGGGTTCGGGAAGGAGATACTGTACCCGTACCTCGACAGGGACCTGGTGGCGTTCATGAGAAGCGCCCCGGACAGCGAGATACTGCCGACGGCCGAGGGGGAGAGAAAGATGCTCCTCTCCGCCGCCGCCCGCGACCTCGGCCTGCCGTTCCTGGCCGACCGCCCCAAGAAGGCCGCCCAGTACGGGTCCGGCACCATGGACGCCGTCAGGCGCATCTGCAAGAAGCGCGGCATAACGTTCAGCCAGCTGGTGTCGCAGCTGAGGAAAGACCTGGACGGATGAGGCGGCGCGATGAGATTCATGACTCCGGAGGAGAGGAAGGAGCTCGACCTGAAGTGGCTGGCCGGGCTGCAGATGCACGGCATAAAGCTGGGCCTGGAGAACATAACGGAGCTGCTGAGGAAGCTCGGCAATCCGCAGAGGACCTATCCCTGCATCCACGTGGCCGGATCGGACGGCAAGGGCTCGACATGCGAGATCATCGCCTCGGTGCTGGAGAAGTCCGGGTTCCGCGTCGGCCTCTACACCTCCCCGGAGGTGCTGGATTTCCGGGAGAGGATCGCCGTGAACGGCGAGCCCATCTCTGAGGACGAGGAGGCGCGCCTGTGCGGCCGCCTGAAGCACGAATGCGACGACATGGCGGAGAGCGGCCGGCAGTGCACGTTCTTCGAGGTCACCACGGCCATGGCGATGATGCACTTCCGCGATGAGAAGGTCGATATCGCCGTGTTCGAGGTGGGCATGGGCGGAAGGTTCGACGCCACCAACGTCGTGACTCCCCTGGTCTCGGTCATAAGCAACATCAGTCTGGAGCACACCGAGTACCTCGGGGACACCATAGAGAAGATAGCATTCGAGAAGGCCGGCATAATAAAGGAGGGCGTGCCCTGCGTCACCATCAATCCGGAGCCTGCCCTCGGCGTGATCAGGAAGAGGGCGGAGGAGATGCACGCTCCCCTGACGGCCGTCGATCCGGAGAAGATCCGCGTGACCAAGAGCACGGAGAAAGGGCCGGAGTTCTCCTATGAAGGGAAGGATTGCTTTGTCTCGATCCCGGGGAGGAACGAGGCCCGGAACGCCTGTCTGGCACTTGAGGCCCTGAAGCTCATGCCGGGATACCGGGAGAAGATAGAGCAGCATGTTCAGGAGGGCATGGCGTCCGCCCGCTGGCCCTGCCGCCTGGAGCGCAGGGGCAGGTACATCATCGACGTCACCCACACACGCGCCGGCGCCGACGGGCTTGCCAAGGATGTGTCGGAGATCTACGGCAGGGTCGTCACCGTGTTCGGGATCCTGAAGGACAAAGACGCCCCGGACATCGCGGCCGACATAGCATCGTTCTCGTCGGCCATCGTGGTGACGCAGCCGGAGGGCCCCCGCGCAAGGCCTGCGGAGGACACCTGGCACATTGTCAAAAAGGTCTTCCCGGCGGCCGAGATGAGGCCCACTGTGGCGGAGGCAGTTGCGAGGGCGGAGGAGATCGCCGGGGAGGATGTCCCGATCCTCATCACCGGCTCGTTCCGGATGGCGGAGGCGTTCCTGAGATGCAGGAAAATGCAGTTGTGACCGCCCTCGACCGCATGGCCGAGGTCTACACCGGGGGCGCCTATCCCGGGAGGAACTCCGAAGGGCTCAACCCTGAATGGCCCCCGGACCCGTTCCACGTGCTCATCGCCACCATACTGTCCCAGAGGACCAAGGACGACAACACGAGGAAGGCCTCCGACGCCCTGTTCTCGAAGTACCCCACTCTCGATGATGTTGCTTCCGCCGACCCGGGCGACGTCGCGACGCTCATCCGCCCCGCAGGGTTCCCCAACCAGAAGTCGAAGGCGATCGTGGAGTGCTGCAGGGAGATCCGCAGCAGGTACGGCGGGAAGGTGCCGGAATCCACCGAGGAGCTGTGCTCCCTGCCGATGGTCGGGAGGAAGACGGCCGCCTGCGTCCAAAGCTACGCCATGGGCATCCCGGCGGTGTGCGTGGACACCCATGTGCACAGGATTTCCAACCTGATGGGCCTGGTGCACACCAAGACGCCGGAGGAGACCGAGTACGCCCTCATGGAGATCACCCCGAAGGAGAGGTGGGCGGATATCAACAGGTACTTCGTCCGCCACGGCCAGGTGGTCTGCCTGCCGAACCATCCGCACTGCGACAGGTGCATGGTCCGCGACCTGTGCGAGTTCGGCTCCGGACAGGGGAAACAGGGCGGCAGGCGGCCGTGACGGGCCGGGAGCGCGGCCCCGGCCATGCATCGTCCTGGCTCCGCGGCGCTGACAGATGCGCACGCGCGTGCGTTATCGTTTTTAATCCAATCCGCCATCCGCATAAGAATGCACGAGGCCACAGTCATCGCGAACATCGTCGACGCCGTCCTGGAGGAGCTGGGGAAGCACAAGGTCAAGAAGGTCAACTCGGTGACCATGGTTGTGGGCGACCTCACCGAGCTGGGCTACGAGCAGATGGAGTTCGCTTGGGGGGTCCTCACCGAGAACAATATCCTGAAGGGCTCCAAGATAATCTTCGAGCCTGAGAAGATCGTCGTCAGGTGCAAGGACCCGGCCTGCGGGTTCGAGGGACCGTGCAAGGAGATCGACATGGGGGAGGACACCTACGAGCACAACATCCCCGTCCTGAGCTGCCCGGTCTGCGGCGGCGGGGTCGAGGTCGTGCAGGGCATGGCCTGCCGCATCAAGAGCCTCGATGTCGATCTGGAAGAGGAGGAAAACCGATGTTCAATTACAGGGACGCAGCGACGGCCAAGAAGATCGTCGAGAAGACGAAGGAGCTAGGCGTGAAGGGCAGGTTCATGCACATCTGCGGGACCCACCAGGACACCATCGTCCGCTTCGGCCTCAAGTCCATGATGGACGAGGCCGGGGTGGAGGTCCACCAGGGGCCGGGCTGCCCGGTGTGCGTGACCACCAGCCAGGAGATCGCCGACGCCATCACGCTGGCCAGGAACGGCATCACGGTCACCGCTTTCGGGGACATGATGAGGGTCCCGACCACCATCGGTTCCCTGTTCGACGCCCGCGCGGACGGCTGCGACGTGAGGATCGTCTATTCCGTCGAGGACGCCGTCGCCATGGCGAGGAAGGAGCCTAAGAAGCCCTTCGTCTTCGTCGGCGTCGGGTTCGAGACCACCGCGCCGTCCACCGGCGTCCCCCTGCAGAAAGGGGACGTCCCGGAGAACTTCACGGTCTACAGCTGCCACCGCTACACCGCGCCCTGCGTCGAGACCATACTGAACATGGGCGAATCGAAGATCGACGGCCTGGTCATGCCCGGCCATGTCGCCGTGGTCACCGGGACCAAGGCGTTCGAGTACTTCTCCACCGAGTACGGCGTCCCCCAGGTGGTCTGCGGGTTCGAGCCCCTGGACATGCTGATGTCCTGCTACATGCTCTGCCGCCAGCTGAAGGAGGGGAGGGCGGAGATCGAGAACGAGTACACCCGGCTGGTGAAGCCCGAGGGCAACGTGAAGGCCCGCAAGATCATGGACGACACCTTCATGCCGGTCGACCGCAAGTGGCGCGGGTTCCCCATCATCCCCAAGTCCGGGATGGCCCTGAAGCCCAAGTTCGCCAAATACGATGCCACCAAAGTCTGGGAGGACATCCTCGCCAAGACCCCCCAGGTGGAAGAGGAGCCCAAGGGCTGCAACTGCGGCCAGGTCCTCCGCGGGCTGATCGACTCGGAGCAGTGCCCCATGTTCGGGAAGGCCTGCAAGCCGACCTCGCCGATGGGCCCCTGCATGGTGTCCGCCGAGGGCAACTGCAACATAGCCTACCGCTTCCGGGGGAAGGTCTGAATGAAGGAGAAGGCGTATCCGAAGGCTCCCACCCTTGTGCTCGTGATCACCAACGATTCGACCGTGATGCTCAAGGACGGGATCTGCAGCGCTTTCGAGCTCTTCGGAGGCCGCGCCCAGGAGGTCAAGAACCTGGTCGCGAGGCTGGACCTCGCCAAAAAGCGCGACGGGAGCAAGCTCTGCGAGGTGTCCTTCGGGATCGTCACGAGCCATTTCGGATATGTGCCGGCCGATTACACGGTGATGAAGTACCCCGTGTCCGAGGTCATGTCGAAGCCCGAGGATTACGAGAGGGTGCAGAAGGAGAAGGACTTCCTGGGCAAGATCGATTACACCTCCAAGCTCTTCGACCGCGTCATCGTCTGCGTGCCCAAGCACATGATGGAGATGATCATGGCGAGCAACTGCCTGCCCGAGGGCAGGG
This sequence comes from Methanomassiliicoccales archaeon LGM-DZ1, assembly GCA_030168595.1. Classification (NCBI taxonomy): domain Archaea; kingdom Methanobacteriati; phylum Thermoplasmatota; class Thermoplasmata; order Methanomassiliicoccales; species Methanomassiliicoccales archaeon LGM-DZ1. The sequence goes on from CP115556.1 coordinate 1,683,673, forward strand.
TCATCGCCGTCACCAGCCCCGATCTCAAGGAAGAGTGCCAGCAGCGCGATTGGATGTTCCTCCCCAGGAACGGGCCGCGCGTAGGCGCGGAGAACGCCGCGCTCATCATGCAGGAGATCGTGAGGATCTCCGATCCCTGACCGGCCCTGCTGCGGAATCCCGGCAGGCCTTCAGCGTTCAGCGGGTATTTCTCGGAGTCTGCAGCTGCAGTGCTAGCGCCTCTCTCAGGCGGGTCTTGTCCTCAGTGGAGACGGCGTGCGACTCGCGGATCTTCCTGACGGCCAGCCTCAGCACCTCCAGGTCCGCGCATCCGGAGACCAGCGCCTTCTCGGTCATCTCCGGGTAAGCGATGTAGCAGAACGATAGGCACCAGCCGGCGCCCATGCTGCAGTAGTATCCGGGGCTGGAGATCCGGCGCATCTGCTCTATGATCTGCGCGATGTGCTCATCATCGATGAAATGGAACAGCATCATGACCGCTCCGACGCGCATCATGAACTCTCTGCCCGTCTTCAGCATCCTCAGCGACATGTCCCAGAGCATTTCCGCGGAAGATTCGGAATCGATCTTCCATGAGCCGCAGAGGGTATCGCAGGTCCCCCAGTCTGCAATCTCCCGGGAGAACTCCTCGGTCAGACGGACCCTCTCCCGCCCGCTCATCTCGGCTTCCGCGATGACCAGGGCCTTCAGGACCTTCTGCTCATAGTAATGCGGCTCGAGCTCCAGGAACGAGCGCCAGTCGCCTTTCATGATCTTCCCGGCGAACTTCCGCAGCAGGGGCATGCGCACCCCCGCCATCCTGCCGGCATCGGGGATGATCCTGCTGTTGAACGTGCGGTAGGCTGGGTCGGCGTTCGCTTCGAGGAACGCATCGACCTCCTCCTGCTTCACGACTGCTCCTTCTCGATGGCCAGCAGGCGGGATTTCAGTTCGGACCCGCCGACGTAGCTGCCGACCCCGCCGGCCGAAGGCACGACGCGGTGGCACGGCACGATTATGGGTATCCTGTTCTCCGCGCACGCCGAACCTGCGGCGCGGACCGCCTTGGGGTGCCCGGCTGCCGCGGCCAGCTCCGTGTAGGTCACGGTCTTCCCGTAGGGTATCTCCGAGAGAGCGTGCCAGACATCGAGGCGGAAGGAGGTCCCTTCCTGCAGATAGGGGACTTCGAACTTCTTCCTGCCGCCGGCCAGGTATTCTCCTATCTCGGCGGCGGCCTCCTCGGTGACCTCCCAGGAGCCCTCCTGCATTGCGGGGAGGTTCTCGTTGGGAAGATAGACCGCCGTCACAGCATCCTCGGTACCGCATACGCTGAGCTTTCCGATTATCGTGACGAATGTCTTTATGCGCTCGTTCTCCATCGATTTCGGCTATGGGTTGAAAATTATTTATCGCATTCGGCGGATTTGTTCCCGATGATAATAAGCGCCAGCAGGCGCACAGATATCTCTGCGTTCCACTCGGAGTGGATGATGAACAGGCTCCGCGCCGGGTACTGCCTCGTCCGCAATCCTGTGTACCGTCAGCTGGTGTACCGCGTGAGCCTCGCCCGCGCGGACGTGGACGCCCTGGTCTTCATCACCAAGGACCCGTCGCCGATGCTCCAATACCTGGACGAGATCGGGCGCATGGGCCACATGTGCCTCTTCCAGGTGACCGTCACCGGCTACGGCAGGGACCTGGAGCCCGGGGTCCCTCCGAAGGCGTCCGTGACCGAGGCCTTCCGTAGGATATCGGAGAAGCTCGGCCCCGACCGCATAGCGTGGAGGTACGACCCGATAATAATCAATGAGCGCCATTCGCTCGCCTGGCACAGCAGGAAGTTCGAGACCCTCTGCGGGGAGCTGGAGGGATACACGGACCGCTGCATATTCAGCTTCCTCGACATGTACGGCAAGCTGTCGGGGCACTCGGACCTCCTGCGCTCCCTCACATCCGGCGAGATGGACGCCATGGCGGCGATGATGTCGAAGACGGCAGAGAAGCACGGGATCGGGCTGAGCTATTGCTGTCCCAGATATGATCTTTCTGCGTTCGGGATCGACAATCTCGGATGCATCGACAGGAGGACGATGACGCACCTGGGGATCCCGTTCGAGGACGAGGATTCCAAGCTGCGCGATGGATGCAGGTGCATCAAGAGCATTGACATCGGGGAGTACAACACCTGCGCGCACGGATGCCTGTACTGCTACGCGAACTCGTCCGATCCCTCCACGAGGGAGGGGAAGGTCTACGACCCGTCCGCCGAGATGCTCTCGGGGAGCCCCGGCCCGGAGGACGAGGTCGTGCCCCTGAAGGGGCGCGAGGTCCCCAGGATAACCGACTTCTTCGATTATACCCAGTACGGCAGGGTCAGGCGACGGCCCCGCCCGCTGCCTTCTCTTCGCTGAGCTCCTTCTCCATCCTCTTCTTGGAGAACAGGACGGAGTCCATGAAGGCCACCCAGATGACCTCGATGATGATCGAGCAGGCGACGGCCACCATGGCGTCGCCGATGGCCGGCCCCTCCATGACCGAGACGCACAGGGCAATGGCTATGCCCTTGTTCTTGTAGGAGATCATGAGGATGTCCGGGACGCGCTGGGCCCAGGGTATGCGGGCCTTCTTCTCCGCATAGGCGGTGAACGTCCCGAGCCCGAAATCGCGCAGGAAGGCGATGAGCATGAACACTATGAACACGTCCGCCGCCTTCGGGAAGTTGGTGGAGCTGACGGAGAGCCAGACCAGGAAGAATATGCAGCAGTTGAGGAAGACCGCCATGGAGGTCTTGCCGACCTTCACCCTCGTGAAGAGGCGGGAGACCACCAGCGGGATGCCGATGATCTCGATGACGGTCTTCACCACGCTGTACATGTCGACGGTCTCGCCCAGGGTGACCCAGATGATGAAGGGGATCCACACCAGGTCGACGACGTAGACGATGATGGTGGAGCGCAGGGCATGCTCCAGGTCCCCCCTCAGTATGAGGGAGAGCGGGCCCACCGAGGCGGCGAACGGCGCGGCGGCGATGAACACCAGCCCCTCGGCGTAGCGGCCGTAGGCCTCGGTGCCGTCGAGGATGTAATAGGCGATCAGCGGGATGATGCTGGCGAGGACGATCCCCAGCAGAACGGCGCGGGCCACCGACCGGCGGTGCTCGATGGGATTGAGGTTCCTGTAGGGGATCCTGGATAGCGTGATCGTCATCATGATAGCCAGCACCAGTATGGTGATGTTGCTGCGGCGGTCGGACGTCAGGACATCCCCGGGGAAGAAACCGCCGTAATTGGTGATCAGCGAGACGACAAGGGCCAGCCCCATCATGAAGGCGGTGCTGCACAGGAGCTTCAGGATGACTTTCATTGCAATAGGAAGTCGGAGCCACTATTAATATATTGATTATCATTAAATTATTAACGATAATCAATAATTAATGATCACTCGGGCTTCTCATCCTCGATGTACTCGAGGATGTCGCCGGGCTGGCAGTCCAGGGCCCTGCAGATCCCGTTCAGCGTCGAGAACCTGATGGCGCAGATCTTCCCCGTCTTTATGTTGGAGAGGTTCACGTTGCTGATGCCGACCATCTTAGCCAGCTGGTTGAGAGAGATCTTCCTGTCGGCCATCACCCTGTCCAATCTGAGAACTATCGTCATGCCGTCGCCTCACAGGGTATGGTCCGATTCGTCCTGCAGGAGGGAACCGTAGCGGATGATCAGAGCGAACATGTAGAGGACGACGGCGATGAGCACGCATCCGAAGAACATGAAGGAGATGACGGCCAGGCCGTTGCCGCCGGCCGCTTCCAGCACCAGGAACGCCACGGCGCATACGAGGTAGCTTTTGGAGACCATCTTGATCCTGGAGGTGTTGGTCTCGGTGAAGGGGCTGTGCTCCGTGTAGATGGAGACCATGACCTGATACGTCGTGAACACGGTGATGACCGCCAGCGCGAAGATCAGGAGCATTATCAGGTATGCTGACACTGCCTCGGCGTCCGTTCCGTCAGTGAAATCGGAGCCGATGAACCCTCCGAGGAATTCGCGCATGCCGTCCGAGAACAGCGACCCGGCGCCCAGCACCATCAGCGCACCGATGATGGCCGACAGGACGGCAGTGCCGGCGAACATGACCTTGGATCCGTACAGGCACACCTTCTTCAGTGTGGAGAGGTCTCCCTTCATATGCCAGTTATATCAGGCCCTGTTCTTTTATTTATCGATAGTCGATAACGCAAGACTACTTTAAGCACCTCGGCAATCCCGTGCGCATGGCAGATGTGAAGCCCGTTAAGGCCGGATGGTTCAACGTGTTCCGGTCCTGGACCCTCCACGGCGCGGTGGTGCCCGTGCTCATCGGCGGCGCCGTCGCCTACGCCGACGGGGAGTTCTGCTGGTGGATCTTCCTTCTGGTGCTCGCCGGGGGATGCCTGCTGCAGTCGGCGTCCAACATCCTCAACACCTACGGCGATTTCGCCAAGGGGACGGACACCGTCGATAACGAGACCCGCTCCCCCGAGCTCGTCACGGGCGCTCTTTCCCCCAAGAAAGTGTTCTTGGCGGGGATGGCCTGCCTGGGAATCACCGCCGCCATCGGTCTGGTGCTGATCTGGCACATAGGATGGGGGATCCTCTGGTTCGGTATCGCCGGCATAGCCGGGGCCGGCCTGTACACCGTAGGAGTGGCCTACAAGTACCATGGGATGGGGCAGATCTGCTGCTTTATCCTCATGGGTCTGCTCATGCACACCGGGACCTACTATGCCATGGCCGGCACGGTCACCTGGGAGGCATTCCTGCTGGGTCTTCCGAACGCGTTCCTGATCACGTCCGTCCTGAGCGGCAACGAGATGCGCGACTACTGGGAGGACAGGAAGGCGGGCGTCGGCACCCTCTCCGGGCACATGACCTACGCCCACAGCATGATGCTCTACAGGGCGGAGGGATGCGCCGCCTATGTGATCCTGGCGGCGATAATCATAGCTGGCGCCGTGCCGTGGACCTGCGCGCTTGCGTTCGCGGCCCTGTGGGACCTGAAGAAGGTCTTGGACAATTCAAAGCTGGCGCCGACCGAGGCGGGGCCCAGCAGGCTGCTGGTCCCGATGGCGTTCAGCCACAACTGGCATTTCGGTGTCCTCCTGACCGCAGGATACCTGATAGGGTACTTCCTGCTGTGATCGGGCTGCGGGGTACCGGAGGATGAGGTGAGAGACAATGGCTGAGGAAGAAGTCAAACCCAACGGAACGCAGTTCGACGGCAAGGAGGTCTACGTGAAAGATGTGTTCACGGAGATCGCGTCGTACTATGATGAGATGAACGAGATAATGTCCCTGAGGATGATCCAGAGCTGGCACAGGTACATGATGAAGCTCGCCGGGGACATCTCGGGGAAGAACTGCATCGACATCGGCACCGGGACGGGCGAAATAGCGTTCCTGGTCGCCGAGCACGCCGGCCCGGAGGGGCACGTGACCGGGCTGGACATCACCCCGGAGATGCTGAAGTACGCCGAGTCCAAAATGCCGGAGAGGCATCTCCCGAGGCCGGTGGAGTTCGTCGAAGGGGATGCCCTCAATCTGCAGTACCCCGATGAGACCTTCGACCTGGTCACCAGCGGGTACATGCTGAGGAACGTAAACGACGTCCAGAAGGCGATCTGCGAGATGAACCGCGTCCTCAGGAAAGGGGGCAAGGCGGTGGTGGCCGAGATGGCCACTCCGGACAACAGGGTCATCCGCTATTTCTTCAATATATACATGAAGTACCGCGTCCAGAAGATCGGGAGGAAGTACGACAAGGGGGAGTCCATAGACGGGAAGATGCCTGCCTACGATTGGCTCGCCAACTCCATCAAGGGCTTCCCTCACGGCGAGATCATGGAGGAGAAGTTCAGGAAGGCCGGGTTCACTGATGTGAAGGCCCACAAGAAGAACTTCGGCGCGGTTTACATATACGAAGGAGTGAAGGAGTGAGAAACAAGCGGCGGGCTTCCGCCGCCTCTCTTCCTATTCTTTATCACTATTAAAAAGAAGAATTATGGAAAGGGGGCACGGCCCCCTTCAGAAGTTTATCGGTCCCTTCAGACGGTCTTCGGCTTCTTGTAGTTGTAGTAAGCGTAGATCGCCTTGTAGAGGAGGTAGTCATCGGCTTTCGATGTGACCTCCAGGGGAGCGTGCATCGACAGGACGGGGACTCCCATGTCCACGGTGTCGAGGTTGTGGATCGATATGTCCACGGCGATGGTACCTCCGCCGCCGACATCGGTCTTGCCGAGCTCGCCGACCTGCCAGGGCACGTCGGCCTCCTTGAGGATGCCCCTGAGGTAGCCCATGACCTCCGCCGAGGCGTCGTTGGTCGAGTATTTCCCGCCGGCGCCGGTGTACTTGGACACGACAGGCCCCCTTCCGAGGAAGGAGCAGTTCTGAGGCTCGAAGGCCTCGGGCCATGCGGGGTCCACCGCGGCGTTGACATCGCAGGACAGGCACATGGATTTCCTCAGGACATGGCGGATGGGGAATCCCCATGCGGAAGCGACATCCTCCAGGAAATCCTTCCAGAAGACGGACCTCATGCCGGTGGGGCCGTCGGAGCCGGTCTCCTCTTTGTCGGCGAAGACCATCATGGTGGTGAACTCAGGCTTCTTGGTGTCCATCTCGGCCTTGAACTGGGCGAAGGCGCAGACCTTGTCGTCCTGCCCGTAGGCCCCGACCATGGACCTGTCGAACCCGATGTCCATGGGCTCGTACGCAGGTATGGCGCAGAGCTCGGCGGACAGGAAGTCCTCCTCCTTGAACCCGTACTTCTCGTGCAGGATCTCCATGATGTTCAGCTTGACCTTCTGGGACACCTTGTCGTCCTTGAACGGCCAGGAGCCGATCAGGACGTTCAGCTGCTCGGCGTCGATGATCTTGTTGCCGGGCTTGGACACCTGGTCCCTCGCGAGGTGGGGCAGGAGGTCGGTGATGCAGAACCTCGGGTCGCCGGGCTCCTCTCCGACGCGCACTTTGATGGTCTTGCCGTCTGCCAGGGTGACGACGCCGTGCAGCGACAGGGGGATGACGGTCCACTGGTACTTCTTGATCCCTCCGTAGTAGTGGGTCTTGAAGTATGCCATGTCGGTGGATTCGAAAAGGGGGTTGGGCTTGAAGTCGAGCCTGGGGCTGTCCACGTGGGCGACGCTGATCCTGACGCCCTCGGACACAGGCCTTTTCCCGAAGGTCATCAGGATGAGGTTCTTCCCGCGGTTGTTGAAGTAGACCTTGTCGCCGGCATCGTACTTGGTGCCGATCTTGAACTCCTTGTAGCCTGCCTTCTGGGCGAGCGGCAGCGTGTAGTCGAGTATCTCGCGCTCGGTCTTGTAATGCAGAAACTGCTTGTACTCCTCGGCGTAGTCCATAGCCTCGCGGAGGAGGCCGTTGTCGGCCTCTCCGACGATCTTGGGCTTCATGAGAAGCTCTTCTTCCAGTTTCTGGCCGGCGCTCTTCTCTTCTTTTTTGCTAGCCATGGATACTGGTGATGCCCAGCGGATATTTTACATAATCGTACCGACGGGATATTTGTAGAAGGACAGACGGACCCGGTCCCCCTCAGGTGTTCCTGGCGTGAGACGCTTCTTTATCCATCATTATTAATGCTTTTCTTTTTATTTATAATCGAAAATCCATCAAATATAAACATTACGGCTGATGGCATTAAAGTCTTAAATAGAGTGTAAAAAGGTTTTCTTACACGGCGGCGGCCCTCCCAGAAAGAAGGCCGCATAAACGGTCCGGCAGACCGTTCCGTTCCTCCGGGAACGGTGCGTCAAGTGTGTGTGGTAATAATGGCAGAAGAACAAGCCGAAGGCGGATTGAAGCGTTCCGTGAGCTGGAAGCAGGGTCTGTTCATCGCGATGGGCGTTCCCATCCTGATCCTGCCTTCCCTGGCGGATGTCAGCAACATCGTATGGGGACTGTGCATCTTCGTTTGGACGATCTCGGTCCTGCAGGGCTTCCTGCAGAACATGGCGTACGGGGAGATGGTCACGGTGTTCCCGAAGGCCACCGGGCTTCCCGGGTGCGCGCAGACGGTTTTCAAGCCCAAAGACCCGAACAATCCCCATGACATGAGGAAGTTCATAGGCGCCTTCAGCGCCTGGTGCTACTGGTTCGCATGGTGCCCCGTGGTGGCGATATTCACCATGATGATCGGGGACTATCTCGTCCAGATGTTCGAGTGGGACATCGAGGGATGGACCTACCTCGGCCTTTACATGGCCGTTGGGCTGATCATCGTCGCTGTGATGTATGTTCTCGGGGTAAGGGGCCTCGAGGGGGGAGCCAGGCTCGGGATGATCCTGGCTATCGTGTCTGTTATACCTATAATAATCATCGTTGCCGGTGCCTTCATCTCGGGGGAGTTCGAGTTCGCGAACATCACCGACAACATCACATCGCCCGACTGGAGCTGGGACTTCGAGGACATCGTCCTCCTGTTCGGATGCTTCGGGCTGGCCCAGTGGAGCGCCTGCGCATGGGAGACCGCGGCCATCTACGGCCCCGAATACGAGAATCCCGGCAAGGACGTCCCCAAGGCGCTCTTCAGCTGCGGGATGATCTGCCTCTTCATGTACTTCTTCGTGTCTGTAGGCGTCTACGGATCGTTCGATCAGAGCGACCCGGACGATGCGGCGCTCATGACCAATGCCATCCTGGCGCCTCTCTCCGAGGCCGTCTTCGGGGACACCGGGAAGTACGTTGCCCTGTTCCTCCTGATCATCGCTATGGTGCTCGTCATCCAGACCGGGTTCCTCGGTTCCTCCAGGACGCTGTACTCGATGGCGGGCGAGGGGAACCTGCCCGAGTGGTTCGGGAAGGTCAACGGCAGGGGCATGCCGGCCAACGCCATGCTCTTCGTCTGTGTCTTCAACATGCTGCTGGTGTTCATCGTCGGATACAGCGGCTGCGTGGCCAAGTCCGGAGATACCAGTTCGACCATCCTATCGGCCTCGGCCATCGGGTACTGCCTCGCCAACGGCATCGCCCTCGCGGCGTTCGTCAAGTCCAGGCGGGACCCCGAGTTCAGGGACCTTCCGAGGCCGTACTCCGCGCCCAAGTGCTGGATCTATCCGATCGCCGCCATGGTGTTCGTGCAGTTCGTCCTGTGGTTCCCCTGCCTCGTGTACTGGAGCTACAACCTGGGGGACAGCATCACGCCCGCGATCATCGCAGGCATAATCCTCATCTGCTACCTGCCTCTATGGTGGATTGTTCAGACCAGAAGATTGGGCGGGACGGCCGAAGCCGAAGCATCCGACTGACCGAAACATCTTCCGGCGCCTCCGGGCGCCGATTCCTTTTTCTTTGCCTATTATATATTATAGGAGAGAGACTAAGAGAGGAACCGCTTCCGGGCGGTTCCTGTTCGATGGTTATATCATTCATCCAATAATGCGAGTTCCGTATGGATGCTTTTGGACGGCGGCCGAAAAGGATCGGAATCGGCCCCCTAAATTGATTTTATTTGTACACTGGAGCATGACTGCTTAAAATGCCCAACAAATGTACATTGTTTAGTAAAACCACAATACAAATATCTAAGATATTATTAATCAGCAATTAATCTGAAGGAGGCAATCTGCGGGGATAAACGGCATAACAAAAGAGGGAAATTATACTGCATTTAATGAAGGTTATATAATCCATCCAACAGTATATATACATTACTAATTATCGAATGGGATTATCCGATAAAACTAATATAAAAACATTTATACGAATGCTCACTCAAGGTTAAATACATCCAAGTGAGTGCTTAGCCCAACGGTTGAATCTCAACCGACTAGAGGAGAGAAAATGGCAGATTTTGAAAACGAGAAAAAAGCCCTGCATGACGCAATGGTCGCATACAAGGTTCCCGGGATCCTTGACGCGGTCGAGAAGGCCCGCGCCGCCGGGATGAACGCCAACGACATCATCAACGCCATGGGTGACGGGATGACCGACGTCGGAGTCCTCTTCGAGAGGGGGAAGCTCTTCCTCCCGCACGTCCTGTCCGCCGCGGCCGGAATGACCAAGGCCATGGAGACCCTCAACAAGGACCTCGCCGCCCAGGGAGGCGCCGAGACCAAGAAGAAAGGCGTCGCCGTCATGGGGACCGTCGAGGGAGATGTCCACGACATCGGCAAGTCGATCTGCTCCACCATGCTCCAGTGCGCAGGGTTCGAGGTGCACGACCTCGGCCGCGACGTCCCGAAGCAGAAGTTCGTCGACGAGGTCGCCGCCGGAGCCGGCTACTGCGGGATGTCCGCCCTCATGACCACCACCATGACCGTCATGAAGGACGTCATCGGCATGCTCAAGGACGCAGGCCTCCGCGACAAGACCGTCGTCATGGTCGGCGGAGCCCCCATCACCCAGTCCTACTGCGACAAGATCGGCGCGGACATCTACGGAGAGTCCGCCTCCGAGACTGTCTCGAAGGTCAAGGACCTTTGAAGGGACCGCAGGATCGAATCAAAACCTCTAATCATACTCTCAACCAAGTGGTACCTATGGCAGCACAGGAATATTACACCAGAATGGGAGACGGCAAGAGAGTCACCATGACCAAAGAGCAGATCATGGCCGACATCCAGGCCGGTACCGCGGACGCCGCGGACATGGGGTCCATCCCCGCACTGACCGATGATGACATGGCGAGGATCGCCGACATCATCATGGACAAGAACAGGGTCGTATCCGTCGAGCCCGGGAACGAGGTCGTCCTGACCTACGATATCGGACAGCTTGACTTCACCGGCGACAACGGGAACTCCGGAAACGGAGTCGACATGGGCAGGCTCGAGGCCGCTCTCCTCCACGAGAGGGCGCTCGGCGCCGACACCTTCGAGCTCGCGCACTCTGACTACTCGATCAAACCCGTGAAGCCTGTCATCGCTATGGAGATGCAGACCATGGAGGAGATCCAGCAGGAGATCGTCGCGCCTTACTTCTACGGCGCGATGCCCAACATGGGACTCTACTACGCCCCTGACGGACCCTACGGGAACCCCGCCGACCTGATGAGGGAGTTCAAGATCGACGAGTCCATGCAGCAGTCCGAGCTCGCTTCCGAGCACATGGCCCGCGACATCGAGTACGTCGGGAACAAGATCCTCTCCGCCGGTGCCGACGGTTTCGACTTCGACACCATGGCATCCGCGGGAGATGCAGACTTCGTCGGCGGCCTCAAGGGCGTCGAGGCCCTCAGGAAGGCCAACCCCCTGGCATACATCAACACCGGAATGGCCGGAGAGTCCGTCATGGGAATCCACGGCGGCATCGAGTTCCACGGGAAGACCGTGGCCGGAATGTTCCCCCACCAGCAGGTCAAGATGTGCGAGGAGGCCGGAGCCAACGTCTTCGGTGCCGTCTGCAACACCAACACCAGCAAATCGCTCGCCTGGAACATGGCCCGCGCCGTCACCTTCGTGAAGGAGTGCGTCAAGCAGGCCAACATACCTGTGCACTGCGACCTCGGAATGGGCGTCGGAGGAATACCCATGTTCGAGACCCCGCCGATCGACGCTGTCTCCAGGGCCAGCAAGGCCATGGTCGAGATCGCGCACTGCGACGGTGTCTAGATCGGAGTCGGGGACCCTGTCGGAATGGACATGGCCCACATGATCGCCTCCGGAATGGGCGGAATCCGCACCGCGGGAGACCTCGTCGCCCGCATGGAGTACGCGAAGAACATGAAGGTCGGCGCTGCCAAGGAGTACGTCGCCAAGAAGCTCGGTGTCTCGACCCTCGAGATCGCCGACGAGCACGTCATGAGGGAGCTCAGGGAGGACCTCGGAATCGGAGTCGTCACCGGAGTGCCCGGCGCGCCCAGGGGAATCGCGGCCAAGATGAACATCGAGAAGCTGCTCGGAATCAAGATCAACAGCTGCGAGAAGTTCAGGCAGAGCCTCAAGAACTAAACCTAATCATTAACGCTTAAGAAGGAGGAAGAAAACAATGGGAGTTATTGTACCCGAGTACCCCGCTCAGACTCAGCTGAACGGAATCAAATTCGAGCTTTTCACCGACGACGAGATCCGCAGGATCGACATGGCCACCAGGGATGTCCTGGAGACCTACGGCGTCCAGGTGTCCGACGAGGAAGGCCGCCAGATCTTCAAGAAGGCCGGCTGCCCCGTCGACGAGGCGACCCACATGGTCAAGATCCCCGGCCACGTCCTCGACATGGCCCTCGCCACCGTCCCCAAGAAGTTCTACTGCTACGGCAGGGACGAGAGCAGGACCTTCTCCCAGGAGTGGAAAGGCAAGGTGCACTACACCTGCTTCGGAACCGGTATCCAGGTCTGCGACTACAAGGGACACGGCAAATACGAGACCAGGGACTCCAACGAGGAGGACCTCGCCAACATCGCGAGGCTCTGCGACTGGTGCGACGGCCTCTCCTACTTCTCCCTGCCTGTTTCCGCAAGGAACTGGGCCGGAAAGGGTGCCGAGGATGTCCACGAGCTCCTGACCTCCCTGAAGAACACCACCATGCACTTCCACCACATCGACCCCGTCGCCGGCAACGTCGAGTTCTACCGCGACATGGTCCTCGCCTACTACCACGGCGACGAGGCCCAGGCCCGCGCGAAGCCCATCATGTCCATGCTGGTCTGCCCGACCTCCCCGCTGGAGCTGTCCTACAACGCGTCCCAGTGCATCATCAAGGGAGCCAGGTACGGCATCCCGGTGAACGTCCTGTCCATGGCCATGGCCGGAGGATCCTCCTCCGTCTTCCTGGCCGGAACCCTCGTCACCCACAACGCTGAGGTCCTGTCCGGTATCGTGCTCTCCCAGCTCGCCTGCCCCGGCGCGAAGGTCTGGTACGGATCCTCGACCACCACCTTCGACCTCAAGAGGGGAACCGCTCCTGTCGGATCCCCCGAGCTCGGCCTGATCTCCGCGTCCGTCGCGAAGCTCGGCCAGTACTACGGAATGCCCGTCTTCACCGCCGGTATGTAGACCGACGCCAAGGTGCCCGACGGACAGGCCGGACACGAGAAGACCATCACCTCCCTCGCAGCCGCCCTCGCCGGTGTCAACATGATCTACGGCAGCGGAATGCTGGAGCTCGGAATGACCTTCTCCCTCGAGCAGATGGTCATCGACAACGATATCATCCGCATGGAGAGGAGGTTCATGGAGGGTGTCCCCGTCACCGACGAGACCCTCGCCGTCGACGCCATCAAGGAGATCGGAGTCGGGAACGACTTCATCGCCCACCCCTCCACCATGGAGAACATCGAGCTCGCTTCCGACCCCCTGGTCTTCAACAGGCTCATGCTCGGAGACTGGAGGAACGCTGGTTACAAGGACGCCGCCGATGCCGCCCACGACATCGTCGTCGATGTCCTGAAGAACCACGAGGTCAAGCCCATCGAGGCCGATGTGCTCGCCAAGATGGAGGAGATCGCGAAGAAGGCCGACCAGGCATACCTGAAGAGGGCTGCCCAGGAGGAGAGCCAGTAAACAGTAAGGGGGGAACCCCGAAACCTTTTACCTCCGGGCCCGCCCGGAGGGTTCATCTAGAGGAGAAATAGAAATGAGTCAGGAACTTAACGACAGGGCCATCAAAGCTGTGATGACCTACAACATCAACGAGTCCAAGAAAGTCGCCCAGGACGCCCTCGACCAGGGAGCGGACCTCGTCGACCTGATCCAGAACGGATACACCGTCGGCATCAACAAGGTCGGAGACCTCTACGAGCAGAAGAAGCTCTTCCTCCCCCACATCATGGCCGCCGCTAACGCCATGAACGCGGGAGTCGACCTGCTGACCCCCCACCTCGGCGACAAGTCGGACAAGACCGAGTCCCTCGGCAAGTTCGTCATCTGCACCATCGAGGGAGACATCCACTCGATCGGGAAGGACATCGTCGCCATCATGCTGAAGGTCGCCGGGTTCGATGTCATCAACCTCGGCAGGGACATCCCCCTGAAGCAGATCGCCCAGGCCGTCGCCGACAACAACGCCGTCGCCGTCGGGACCTCCGCCCTCATGACCTCCACCATGGTCAACCAGAAGGCCTTCGAGGAGATCATGAAGAAGCAGGGACTCAAGGGCAAGTGCCTCACCAACGTCGGCGGGGCCCCTGTCACCCAGGACTGGGCCGACGAGATCGGAGCGGATGTCTACTCCGAGAACGCCCAGGACTGCGTTGCCAAGATGGTCAAGGCCGTGAAGGGCTGATCATTTCCCGCGCCCTCCGCTTCACGGCGGGGGGTGCCAAACCCCTTAGGCTCGCGGCGCCGGCTTGAAAGCCGCGGTGTGTGGTAATATGGCAGAGAACATCAAGCCTCAGGCTAATCCGGCCGATTACAGGCCGAACGAAACGCCTGTCGATATCGAGACCCTCGTGAAGGCGGATCACAAGAAGAAGATCCGTTTCGGTCTCATCATGGGAATCCTTTGCGCGCTGTACTGGGGAGTGTGGTATGTCCCCGGGTACGCCGTATACGACCTTCCCGACCTTCTCAACAGTCTTTCAGCTAATCTCACAGAGAACCATCCCAGCCTCAGCACGGATGCGAACACGCTCATGGTATGCGTGTTCCTCACCGGCCTCAACGCCATCGCCTGCGCTCTGGTGCTGTTCATCTGGAACGGCGCCCTGGGAAAGCTCCCCGAGTTCCACAGGACCCTTGTGGAGTTTAAGGCGGCCAGCAAGTACTTCCTCCTCGCGGGGATCTGCGGCGCCTGTGCTGTCTCGGGAACTTATATCGCTGCAACTTTCCTCAGCCCCGGTTTCGCGGCCATCGCCGGCCTGCTGTATCCTATAATCGGGACCACTATGTCCGTCCTGTACCTGAAGCAGAAGGTCTCCAAGAGGGGATACCTGGCTATCATCGTGCTGCTGGCGGGCGGTATCACTCTCTACTCCGGAACCCTCATCGCCGGGAACACCGACAGCTCCAACCCCACGCTCGGAGCGATCGGAGGTATCATGGCGGCAGTCGGATGGGGATTCGAAGGTGTCGTCGCCGGAAAGGCGCTCGATATCTGCGAGCCCGATGTCGGGCTTCACCTCAGGTTCTGCTTCGAGGCGCTCTTCTGGATCATCGTCATGCTCATCTTCACCGGATGCGGCTACAACCTGTTCTACTCCATCGGAGATGTCTTCGGCGACCCCGCGGACTTCGTCGTCGTGCTCATGCTGGGTCTTTCCTTTGCATGGTGCTACGTCACGTGGTACAAGTCGTTCCCGTTCCTGGGAGTGGCCAGAGGGCAGGCCGTCGGAAGCCTGTACGCCGCCTGCGCGGTCATCTTCCTGATCATCTTCTTCGGACCCGAGGACGCACTCGGATACGATGACGATTCTATGGCGCTCATCGTCGGCTCGACCATCGCCGGGCTGATCATCTGCCTCATCGGGAGCTTCCTCATCGCCACCGAAGACAGCGAAGGGCTCGTCAGCCTCAGGGCCGAGAACGAGCCTGCCGATGAGAACGGGCACGCTGCGAACACCGTCGAGCCTATGGACGACCACGGCAAGATCATCAGGAAGGCGCCGATCAAGTTCCGCCTGATGCAGATCCTCGAGAACGGGGGCCCGCAGTGGAGCTACGAGGTCGTCGACAAGCTGTGCGAAGAGTACGGCATGAAGTCCGAGCACGACAAGCACATGGTGAACTACGACCTGATCGAGATGACCTCGGCCGGATTCCTCAGGGAAGAAGGCTACGAGATCGACACCGAGGGCAAGCTGAACAAGGACCACCTCCTCGTGAAGTACGCCATCACCGATCTCGGGATCACCACCATCGACGAGCTCAAGACGAAGGTGAGACACTATGAGTAACTGGGATGCATACGCGGGCCACTTCGCCGACGGCATACCTGCCGGCGAGATCATCAGCACCGTGTTCATCATTGCCCTCTGCGCATTCGGCGTCATCATCGCGCGCTGGATGTACAAGCAGCTCTGAAAGGGCATGAACAGGGGGCCTTCCGGCCCCCTCCAAACATCCTGAAACCTTTTGCTCCTTTTTTCTATTGTATATGTACATGCCTGCAGAGCATTGCCTCCGGGGCATTCTATCATGCGCTGCGGACGGCCGCCGGTGCCGCTTGTTCGTGCCGTCCGATGTCCGGTCAGGGGCCAGCGATATCCTTTCGGACGGGCTGGGCAGGTCTCCTTTTCTTTCTATATTTAAATGTTTGTTTAAAACTGGGGCTATGGGATGGATCCTGCCCGTTCCGGCATCCGGAACGGCACATTTTTCGTTTCCAATCGAATCCATAATTTCTATGCATTTTGATTGAAATTAGATATCAATCCACTATTTTCTGAATTAGTGAATAAATGACTAATTAATCCGAAAAATCTTGACGAAAGTTCCGCCTGATGCAGATCCTCGAGAACGGGGGCCCGCAGTGGAGCTACGAGGTCGTCGACAAGCTGTGCGAAGAGTACGGCATGAAGTCCGAGCACGACAAGCACATGGTGAACTACGACCTGATCGAGATGACCTCGGCCGGATTCCTCAGGGAAGAAGGCTACGAGATCGACACCGAGGGCAAGCTGAACAAGGACCACCTCCTCGTGAAGTACGCCATCACCGATCTCGGGATCACCACCATCGACGAGCTCAAGACGAAGGTGAGACACTATGAGTAACTGGGATGCATACGCGGGCCACTTCGCCGACGGCATACCTGCCGGCGAGATCATCAGCACCGTGTTCATCATTGCCCTCTGCGCATTCGGCGTCATCATCGCGCGCTGGATGTACAAGCAGCTCTGAAAGGGCATGAACAGGGGGCCTTCCGGCCCCCTCCAAACATCCTGAAACCTTTTGCTCCTTTTTTCTATTGTATATGTACATGCCTGCAGAGCATTGCCTCCGGGGCATTCTATCATGCGCTGCGGACGGCCGCCGGTGCCGCTTGTTCGTGCCGTCCGATGTCCGGTCAGGGGCCAGCGATATCCTTTCGGACGGGCTGGGCAGGTCTCCTTTTCTTTCTATATTTAAATGTTTGTTTAAAACTGGGGCTATGGGATGGATCCTGCCCGTTCCGGCATCCGGAACGGCACATTTTTCGTTTCCAATCGAATCCATAATTTCTATGCATTTTGATTGAAATTAGATATCAATCCACTATTTTCTGAATTAGTGAATAAATGACTAATTAATCCGAAAAATCTTGACGAATGAACTTTAAAATAGAAATGTTTAAATATAATAATCTAAAAAAATTTAATTCGCCAGAAAATACTTAAATAGATAACTTCCATCTATTGAATCAGACAAAAGAAGACCTGAAGCATGCACGGAAGTCATGCGGCAGTCTTTCGGCGTCTGGAGTGGTAATATGGCAAATGAAGAGATTCTGGCGGATCTTAAGAAGTCCGTCGAGACCTGGAACTTCGCGCTCTGCAAGGAAGCTACCCAGAAAGCTATCGACGCGAAGATGCCCGTTTCCGAGATCATGGACAAGGGCCTCGGAAAGGGAATGGAGACCATCGGACAGAGGTTCAACGACGCGGAGATCTTCCTGCCACAGGTCGTCGCTGCATCCAAGACCATGGAAATGGCCATCAAGATGCTCGAGCCCCTTATGACCGGCGGAGCTACCGCGACGAAGGGAACCGTTGTCATGGGAACCGTCGAGGGAGACATCCATGAGATCGGGAAGAACGTCTGCTGCGCGATGCTCCGCGGAGCAGGGTACAAGGTCATCGATGTCGGACCCGACGCCGACCCGCAGACCTTCCTCGACGCTGCCGAGGAGAACGACGCCAAGATCATCGGAGGCTCTGCCCTGATGACCACCACCCTCGAGTCCCAGAGGGATATCGTCAACGCCAACAACGAGGACGGCAAGAAGTACAAGTGCATCTTCGGAGGAGCTCCCTGCTCCAAGGAGTGGTGCGATGAGATCGGCGCCGACGGATACTCCGAGACCAGCTCCGAGATCGTCGAGCTCGTCAAGAAGCTCATGGAGTGATTAAAATGGCAGCAACCAGAGCGCTTTCTGTCTGCGACACCTACGACAGGTTCAAGAAGGGTAAGAAGGTCGACGAGTCCGAGTGGGACTACAGCATCATCCCCACCAACGCGACCGAGCTGAAGAACAAGTACAAGCTCGACTTCGGCAACACCTTCATCCCCGAGGACAATGAGGTCAAGAACGCCCTCTTCCAGGCTGGACTTGAGATGCTCGTCAACACCGGGTTCTACCTCAAGGACATGGGAAAGGTCATGCATGTGACCGAGGAGGAGGTCTGGGAGGGGATCAAGAAGACCCCGACCAAGCTCATTCTCGGTGAGGGCAGGGACATCGCCCGCTTCTACCCGAGGCACGGCAACAGCCCCGTGAAGCCCATCATCCAGGGAGGACCTACCGGATCCCCCATCTCCGAGGACGTGTTCGTGCAGGTCATGCAGTCCTACGCCCAGGAAGGCGTCGTCGACGACCTCGTCGACGGTGTCATGACGACCCTCGAGGGGCACCCCGCCAAGTCCGGAACTCCCTACGAGATCCGCGCCACCATGGCGGAGCTCCGCGCCACCAGGGAAGCGAGGGAGAGGGCCGGCCGTCCCGGACTGGGTGTCTAGGGACCCGAGACTCCGCTGACCGAGGCCGCCAGGCTCGCAGCGGACATGGTCCACGCAGGACACCGCGTCACCGACGCGCACGAGTGCTCCCAGCTGAACGAGCTCAAGATGGACATGACCGGCCTGAACATGCTGGCCGGATGGACCGTCAACGGCGACACCATCATGATCGAGCAGATGCCGATCTTCGGCGGATACTGCGGCGGCCTCGAGGAGACCGCGATCTGCGACGTCGCCACCACCCTCGCGTCCTTCGCCCTGTTCAACGGCAACTTCCACCTCGACGGACCTATCCACATCAGGTGGGGAACCACCACCAACAGGCAGTCCCTGCAGGTCGCTGCGCACGCCGCCGCGGCCATCGACAACAACACCGACCTGCTGCTGGCCAACCAGTACTACCCGATGGCGGGCCCCTGCACCGAGATGTGCCTCATCGAGACCGCCGTCCAGGCGATCAACGATACCGGCTCCGGAAGGGAGCTCCTCTCCGGATCCGCCGCCGCCAAGGGTGTCGTCCAGGACAAGACCACCGGAATGGAGGCCCGCGCCATGGGCGAGGCCGCCCTGACCGCCGCCGGAATGAAGGTGTCCGACCTCAACGAGATCATGAACACCCTCGTCTCCGAGTACGAGCAGCACTACAACGATGCTCCCGCCGGAAAGAGGTTCCAGGAGTGCTACGACGTCAAGACCGTCAAGCCCACCGAGGAGTACCTCCAGGTCTACGACCAGGCGATGCAGCACCTCCGCGACGCCGGACTCCCCATCAAGCACTGATCGGGAAGCTGCTAAACACAGGGGGCTCCGGCCTCCTGCTATTTATTTCTCCCGCGGGCCGCGCCAGCGGCCCGTACCTTACCATGCCTTATCCGTAGGCATCCTTTTCCAACAGAACAGAGTTGCATATACAATGGCTGCATCGAGACCTCTCGACGTGTTCGAGGCCTTCACCCGCTTCTCAGAGGGGAAGAAGACCAGGGAGGACCAGTGGACTACGTCACCGTTCCTACGAATGCGCTCCGCATGAAAGAGAAGTCCCATGTTCGGAGGGTACTGCGGCGGGATAGAGGAGACCGCCATCTGCGATGTCGCCTCGACCCTCGCGTCGTTCACCATCCTGGGCACGGACATCCATCTCGACGGCCCCGTCCATATCAGATGGCGTCGCCGCGTCGAAAGGCGTGGTCAAGGACCGCGGGACGGGCATGGAGGCCCCTGATGGGCGAGTCGGCCATCGCCTCGGCAGGCATGGACATAGAGCGCGCCAACAGGGTGATCGACAACATTGTCTCCCTCTACGAGAACAGCTACGCGCATTCGCCGTCCGGGAAGCCCTGTGGGGGACGCGGGCTCGAACAGCGGGTCTATGATCCCGCCCTGCCGGGACGCATGCCCGCATACCGATGGATGCCATCTGGGAAATCTTTATACTCGTTGGATTGGATTACACTCCTGCGTGGGGGACGATCCGGCGATCAGCGGGTCTCTAAAACCTAGCCAGCGGGGATCGACACCCCGGTCTCTCGCCACTTTCATTTGATATTTCGGGGTAATTCCAGATGGCGGAACATTTTACCGATGCGCAGATCCAGCGGCTGAGGGAGTACGGGAACGGCACTTACAAGGACATGGAGTTCGCGGACGTTTCCGCCAGGGAGAAAGCGTTCACCAAGCTCATGTCCGACGCCTCCAGGGACAACGAGTCCGCGCTGAAGGGCATGATCGCCCATCCCGCCAGGCAGGGCCTGAGCCAGCTCATGAACGACATCGCCGACGCCCTCGTCGCCGACGGGTTCATCGAGGTCCGCACCCCTATCATCATCTCCAAGGACGCGCTCGCCAAGATGACGATCACCCCTGACAAGCCCCTGTTCAAGCAGGTTTTCTGGATAGATGACAAGAGGGCCCTCAGGCCCATGCTCGCTCCCAGCCTGTACACCGTCATGAGGTCCCTCCGCGACCATACGGACGGGCCTGTCAAGATCTTCGAGATGGGATCTTGCTTCAGGAAGGAGTCCCACAGCGGCATGCACCTGGAGGAGTTCACGATGCTGAACCTCGTCGACATGGGCCCGGCAGGCGACGCGACGGAGTCCCTCAAGAAGTACATAGCGATCGTCATGAAGGCCGCCGGCCTTCCCGACTACCAGCTCGTCCACGAGGAGTCCGACGTCTACAAGGAGACCATCGATGTCGAGATCGGCGGCCAGGAGGTCTGCTCGGCCGCCGTCGGGCCGCATTACCTCGATGCCGCCCACGATGTCCATGAGCCGTGGGCGGGTGCCGGCTTCGGCCTCGAGCGCCTGCTCACCATAAGGCAGGGGTACAGCACCGTCATGAAGGGCGGGGCCAGCACGACCTACCTGAACGGCGCCAAGATGGACTGACCGAACATGTGCGCAATCCCGTTCATCTGAGATGCGGTTCATACGGGTGCCGAGGCACAAGGCCATGGATTCCAGGGGGCAGTAGACTGAAACTAGGTATTATCGGAGGCGCGCTTCAGGGCATCGAGGCGGCCTATCTCGCGCAGAAGGCCGGATATGAGACTTTGGTCCTGGACAGGCGGGAGGATGCTCCCGCCCGTTCCATCGCGGACGGCTCGGTCACGGTAGATGTGGCCAAGGACCCGGAGAAGGCCGCGAAGGCGCTCGGGGACTGCGATGCCGTCATACCGGCGCTCGAGGAGATGGACGCCCTCGAGAGCCTTGAGAAGATAAAGAAAGGATTCTCGGGCCCGTACCTTTTCGATATGGACGCCTACCGGATCTCGTCCTCCAAGCTGAGGTCCAATGAGATCATGGGGAAGTTCGGGGTCCCCATGCCCAAACCGTGGCCGGAATGCGGCTACCCCGTGATCGTCAAGCCGTCGTCCCAGAGCGGGTCCGTCGGCGTCTCCGAGGTCGAGAACGACGAGCAGATGAAGGCGGCGCTGGAGAAGGTGTCCGCGCTGCACGACGAGCCGGTCATCCAGGAGTTCGTCCACGGGAAGAGCCTGTCCGTCGAGGCCATAGGGGACGGGGAGAAGGCCAGGGCCTACATCACCACCCAGGTGGTCCTCGACAGCGGCTACGACTGCAAGCAGGTCATCTGCGAGCCGGGGATCCTCGGCCCGGAGGCCGACAAACGGTTCGGGGAATGCATCAGGATGACCGCCGAGGACATGCATCTCTGCGGCCTGATGGACATGGAGGCCATCGGCGGCGATGCGGGGTTCAAGGTGCTCGAGATCGATGCGAGGATACCCAGCCAGACCCCGGCATGCATACTGGCCGGGACCGGCATCAACCTCCTGAAGGAGCTCTACCTGGCCCTTTCCGGCAAGGGCTCCGACCCGGTGAGGAGACCCGGAGCATCCTCGTACGAGCATTTCTACATCGACGGGGCGCGCATGTACACCACCGGGGAGAAGGCGTTCTCCCACGTGGACCATCCGCGCATCGAGAAGGGGCTGTTCGGCTCCGACGAGATGATCACCGATTACGCCCCCGGGAAGTCCCGCTGGCACGCAACCATGATCACGTCCGGGAAGGACAGGGAGGACGTCTTCTGGAAGAGGAAGGATGCCATCGCCCGCATCATGGACGAGTGCGGCATCGAGGAGTTCATCGACGGCTCCCCGGAGGTGGTCTGATGACCAGGCTGACCCCGAAGATGATCTCCGGCCTGTCCGGAGAGCTGAGCGACATCGACAAGATGCTGATCCGCGACACCGGGATGGACCTCAGGACGCTGGGGTTCAGGGCGGTCGGCGTGGACCCCTCGAAGGTCGACGTCTCCGAATACCGGGCGGCGGCGGTGCCCATCACCTCCGGGCTCGGCATCATCAGCAAGTTCTCCCGGAGCGTCGCCGACATCGTCTCCGCCATGGGCATCGAGTGCACCGTCACGGAGCACACCGACGTCTGGGGCTTCGGCGATGCCCTCGACCTCGGCGCGGACATCATCCTGATGGCCGATGACGAGCAATACATGGCATACAGCGTCGCCGCCGGGAAGTACGCCAACAACTCGTACTGCACGGCGGCCGGGTACGTGGAGGCACTCTGCGGCGCCGCGGGAGGCCTGAAAGGAAAAGATGTGCTGGTCCGCGGGGCCGGAAGGGTCGGAGGCAACATGGTGGCCATGCTCAGGAAGCTGGGCGCCAGGGTCACCGTGGCCGACATCCTCCCCGACCGGGCGTCCGCGGTGGCGTACGCCAATCCGGGCACCATAGTGGCCACGGACATCGACGCATCGACGAGGAAGGCCGACCTCATACTCAATGCGTCCCCCACGCCCATACCGGGGGACCAGATCAAGGAGGGTGCCATAGTCTCGACGCCGGGCATCCCCCACGTTTACGACGAGGAGACGCTCGCCAAAGCGGAGTTCATCCACGACCCGCTGGCGATCGGCACCGCGCCGATGGTGGCCCAGGCCATCTCTTTCTCGCTGGGCAAGGACTGTTTCCTGCAGGAGTGAATCGATTTGACAGAATACGGAATCGCATTGGATATAGGAACGAGCGGCCTGCGCGCGCAGGCCATCGACCTCGGGACCGGGGAGACCGTGGGGACCGCCATCACGCAGAGGCACCCCATCCCCGGGATGAACGTCATCGACCACGTCAACTTCGCCATCAAATCGGGCGAGGATGTGGCCAACCGCCTGCTGGTGGACTGCGCGAACCAGCTCTTCGCGTCCCTGGGCATCGACCTGTCCAAGGTGAAGAGGATAGGCGTCTGCGGGAACACCTTCCAGATGTCCCTGTTCCAGAACATCGAGATCAGGGACCTGGCCTACGCCGGGCAGAACATGCTCAAGGACCTCGGCGTCGTGCCCCCGAAGAGGGACGGCGCGGTCATCAATGCCAGGAGCATGGGCATCAAGGGCGTCGCCGAGGACACCGTCGTCATCATACCGCCGGCGGTCAGGCACGAGATCGGGGCGGATGCCATCGCCATGCTGCTGATCACCGGCGTCGCCGACGCCAAGGAGCCCACCCTGGTCGTGGACTACGGGACCAACGCCGAGATGGCGCTCATCTGCGGCGACGGCAGGATCATCACCGGGTCCGCGGCCGCCGGCCCCGCCATGGAGGGCCAGGAGATCGAGCGCGGGATGCTCGCCGCCCCCGGCGCCATCTCCGACGTGGACATCGTTGAGGACGGGTGGAAGTGCACCGTCCTCGACAGCTCCATGATCGACAGGGAAGGGGACACCGTAGACCCGATGGACGGGCGCACCGTGAGGAAGGGCGAGGAGGAGGCCATCGGCATCACCGGGACCGGCACCGTCGCCGCCCTCTACGACGGCATCAAATCCGGGATCATCCCCACATGCCCCAACATCAACACCCCCGACGGGAAGCTCCACCTGATGAACGGCATCAACATCACATCGCACGATGTCGATGAGGCCGGGAAGGCCATCGGCGCCATGCGCGCAGGGTTCCTGACCCTCCTGCACGAGGCCGGCATGTGGACCGGCGACGTCAAGACCGCGTACATGTCGGGCGCCTCCGGCCTCTATGTCGATGCGGTCAAGGCCCTCGGGCTCGGCATGGTCGTCCCGGGCGCGACCCATCTGATCCAGTTCGGCAACACCTCCATCGAGATGGCCCGCAGGATCGCCATGGGGACCATCGACATGGAGTTCCTGAAGCAGTTCGCCCAGAAGCTCAAGGCCACCCACTGCATGTTCGCGACCTCGGAGACCTTCAAGCAGATCTACTCCATCGAGTACTCCGTCTGGTGCACCGGCATGCCGATGTCCATGTACGACGAGATGCTCGGGATTTACAACCTGCCTCCCCTGGGCAAGCCCTCCGAGAACGTATCGGTCGAGAGGAAATGCATGACCGATCTCCCGGACACCGACAAGTGCCCGGTGAAGGTCATCGAGTCCGGTACCTTCCTGACCGCCCGCATCGACGGCTGCATCTACTGCAGGAAGTGCATGAAGGAATGCCCCGAGAAGGCCCTCACCATCGTGAAGGGCCCCTCCGGGTGCAGCTTCCGCGTGGACTCCGCCCGCTGCGGAGGCACGGCGTGCCGCCGCTGCGAGCGCGCCTGCCCTCAGAAGGTCCTGCACCTCGACGGCGGCAAGCCGACGGCCTGAACTGCATGGTCCGCAGGGACGGCCTATGCCGTCCCCCGACAAAGAATATAAATGGGTTTTCGATAAACCTAAACAGGAACTAACTTAGCCCGGGGCTTCCCGGGTTTCTTTATTTTCTATCTTCCAGCGAAAGTGAATGAAATGACAGAAGGCAAGTTTGAGGACCTAGGCATCTCGGACGCAGTTCTGAGAGCCGTCAGGTCCGTAGGATGGGAGGTCCCCACCCCTGTGCAGTCTGCCGCGATCCCCGCCGAGATGAAAGGCGATGACATTCTGGCCCTCGCCCAGACGGGAACCGGCAAGACCGGGGCATACGGCGCCGCCATCCTGAGCAAAACCGAGCCGAACGGGAAAGACCCGTCGGCCCTGGTTCTCGTGCCTACAAGGGAGCTTGCGACGCAGGTATCCGATCAGCTGAACGCTCTGTCGAAGTTCAGCGGACACAGGTGCATCCCCGTCTACGGCGGGGTCAACATCGAGAACCAGGTCAAGGAACTGAGCAAAGGGGCCGATGTGGTCATCGCCACCCCCGGGAGGCTCAAGGACCTCCTGGAGAGGAAGACCGTGTCCCTCAATTCGGTGCGCATCGTCGTGCTCGACGAGGCCGACCGCATGCTCGACATGGGGTTCGCCCCCAGCGTGAACATGATCCTCTCCAAGGTGCCCAAGGATAGGCAGACCCTGATGTTCTCGGCGACCATGAACGAGGAGGTCAAGAAGCTCGCCGTCAAGCATATGATAAACCACAGGGAGATCGAGATCTCCCCGGACGAGCCTACCGTGGACCTCACCGCGCAGTACTTCATCAGGACGACCCGCGATTCCAAGCGCGAGGAGCTGGCCCGCCTGATCGACGAAGGCAGCAAGATCATGGTGTTCTGCCGCACCAAGCGCAAGGTGGACTACCTCTCCAGGAAGCTCAAGCGCGACGATTACGTCGTCGGCGCCATCCACGGCGACATGCCGCAGAACAAGAGGGAGAAGACCCTCAGGGCGTTCGAGGACGGGGACCTCAGGGTGCTCATCGCCTCCGATGTGGCGGCCAGGGGCTTCGATGTCCCGGACGTCGACCTGGTGGTGAACTTCGATATCCCCGCCGAGGTGGAGACCTATATCCACCGCATCGGCAGGACGGGACGCGCCGGCAGGAACGGACGCGCCATCACCTTCGTCAACAGCGACGACGAGGAGATGCTGGCCAAGATCGAGAAGGCCATCGGCAGGAGGATCGTCGAGATAAAGCCGACCTCCAAGCTCTACTACGAGGCGCCTGAGGCGCCCAAGGATGACAGCAGGACCCCCAAGAAGAAGGCCAAGGCCGAGAAGCGCAGGGTCTCGGCGCTGAAAGCGGCTGCCGAGGCCGCCATCAAGGCCGCCCAGGAATCCGGCGACCCGGAGATGAAGGCGACCGGGCGCACCCTGAAGGGCCAGCTCGACCGCGGCAGGAAGTCCAGGTCGGAGGAGGCATCCTCCGCGCCCGCCGGCAGGCAGAAAGGGGCCAAAGGCAGGGCCGGGAAGCCCCAGGACGGACGCCAGCAGGCCCAGCAGAGGCCTCAGAACGGCAAGCCCCAGATTCCGAGGCCGCAGGGCGTCCCCGCGCACCCCAAGGTGCTCCACAAGTACGTCAAGATCGACCGCGCCGCCCCGCCCGAGAAGGACATGTCCTTCGACAGGCTGGAGATATCCGTGGGCTCCGACGACGGCATAGACCAGGACAAGCTCCTCGCCTTCGTCCTGAAGACCGCCGGGATCCGCCGCGAGGACGTCGGGAATATCCACGTCTACAACAGCAAGTCCAGGGTTCAGGTCGTCAGGTGGAGGTCCCAGGAGGTCGTCGACGAGCTCTTCGGGCACACCGTCAACGGCCGCCGCGTGATGGTTTCGAACCTTTCCGACAAGCAGTGAAAGGAGAAGGCCGGGGCGGAAGCCCCGGCCGATCTAAACTGTTTTCCGAGTGTTGTGTTTCTGTGGATTCAGAGCGGGGCTTCCCGCTCACTCCTCTTCCTCGAAGCGCCCGGTCAGGTCGTCTATGTAGATGTACCGGCCCTTCAGCATGTCCGCGAGCTTCTGGGCGTAGTTTATCCTGCGGTGCCTCGGGCCGTTGTCTATGATGACCCACTCGGTGTTCGGGACCTTGATGGTCGCGACTATCTTCTTCAGCTCGGCCCACGGCTCTCCCTTGAGGGCAGGTATGTCGGGGGACCCGTCGGTGATCATTATGACGTAGCATTTCTGCTCCGGGTTCTTGCGCGTGTAATTGCGCATGTACTTGTCGAGGGTCATCATCGCCTGTCCCAGAGGCGTCGATCCTCCGGTGACGGTCTTGGAGAGGGCGTCGAAGATGGCCTCCACGTTGCGGGTGAACGGCACCGCGAGGTTGACGAGGTGCTGCCCGAAGGTGAGCAGGGCGACCCGGTCGCGGCGGACGTATCCGTCCTCCAGCATGGCGCGGACGGCTTTCATCGCCTCCTCGAGCATCCCGGTGTTGTCCAGGGAGCCGCTGACATCCACGGCGAACATGAACGAGCAGACGCTCTGCCTTATGCGGATGTTCTCGCGGATATCGCGGTTCTCTATGACCACGCTGAGGCCGTTGGGCTTCCTGGTCTTCTGATGGGGCGCCGCGGCGCGGATGGTCGGCACGATGGCCGGGTCCGAGGTCTTCCCCTCGGGGATGCGGAACCCGTGGGCGCGGCCGTTGCGGTCCCCGCTCTCGGCGCCCCTCGGTATCTGCCCGACGACGTTCCTGAGGCTGATGGTCTCGATGCGGTCGATCTCCGCGAGGTTGTTCTGCACATCGTCGAGGAGCAGGGTCATGACGTCCACATCGGGGATCGGGCCGTCATCGTCCTCTTCCTCATCCGATGATTCCTTCTCCGGTTTCGAGCCGTCCCCGTCGGCCTTGATCGCCTCTTCCTCGGCCTCCTTCAGGATCTCCTCGCTGTCGGTGTCGAGCTCTCCCGACTTCTCCATCCTGGCGACCTCGGCGATCTCCTCCGCGGAGATCTCCTGCTCGTCATCGTCGGCATCGGGGGCGGCGTCATCGCTGTCATCTCCGCCGAGGCCCAGTTCCCTCTTCCCGACGGCCGGGAGCTTGGGGTTCCTTCTGTGGAGGAGGCACATGACCGAGGCGTCGCGGATGTCGTCGGCGGTTATCCTGTCCCTGCCGTCGAGGGCGGCGAGGTCCCTCGCGACCCTGGCGCAGGCTATGTCGCCGCGGTGCCCGACGGCGTTCATCTTCTTGCAGACGGTGACGATGTCGTATATGTCGCGGCGGGTGATCTTTATGCCGGGGATCAGTTCCCTGGCCCTCGCAATCCTCTCGGCCGTTCTCCTGTCATCTTCGGAGAAGCGGGAAGCGAAGCCCTCCGGGTCCTTGCGGAAGGCGAGGTCGCTCTCGATGATGTCCGCCCTCGTCTGCGCATCGCTGTCCGCGAGGGTCGAGATGCAGATCTCGAAGCGGTCGGCGACCGAATCGGGGAGGTCCTTCTCCGCAGGGTTCATGGTCGCCACTACTGAGGTCCTCAGGGGATACTCGGCGGAGACGCCTTCCCTCTCTACCTCGACGCGCCCGGATTCGACGGCGCCCATCACGGCGTCCGCCGTGCGGGTGTCAAGGAGGTTTATGTTGTCGATGCAGAGGATGTTCCCGTCGGCGCGGCCGAGGATGCCCTCCTTGAGGTCGGTCCTGCCGTCCCCTATGGCCTTCTCGAGGTCCATCCCGCCGAATATGTCCTCATCGCCGGCGCCCGCCGGGAGATTGACGATGTCCCGGCCGGATATGCCGGAGAGGGAACGCACGAGCACGCTCTTGGCGGTGCCGGAAGGCCCTTTGATGAGGACCCCGCACAGGCTGTCGTCCGCCAGGAGGCACATCAGGGCGCGTTTGGCGGCGGTTTCGCCGCTGACGGCCGAGAACGGGTACTTCAGAGGTCCTGGAGACATTTGTGCACGTCGCTGATGTCGTAGTCGGGGGTTCTGTCGAACGGCTTCTTCTTCAGCCTGTGGCTCAGGACCAGGGGGGCGACCGCCTCGAGGTCGTCCTTGGTGACCTCGGTCCTGCCCTCGAAGGCCGCATTGGCCCTGGCGGAGCGGATCATGGTGATGTCAGCCCTGTGCCCTTCCATCTTGAAGTAGATGGAGAGGTAGGCCGCGGCCTCGATGAGCTTCCTGTCCGTCTTCACGCTTCCGAGCAGCTTCCTGGCGTTCGCGATGCTCTCGGCTATGCGCTTGGTCTCGTCGGCGTACCTGGCGGTGAACCCGGCAGGATCGCTGTCGAACTCCAGCCTTCTGGAGACGACGTCGGCGCGCTCGCCCATGTCCTTCTCGCCGACGACATCGACCGACATGCCGAACCTGTCCAGCAGCTGGGGCCTCAGGTCCCCTTCCTCGGGGTTCATGGACCCAACCAGGACGAACCTGGCGGGGTGGGTGAAGGACACGCCCTCCCTCTCCACATAGTTCACGCCCATGGCCGCGGAGTCCAGGAGCATGTCTACGATGTAGTCTTCGAGCAGGTTGATCTCGTCGACGTAGAGTATGTTGCCGTTGGCGCTCGCGAGGATACCGGGCTCGAACTTCTTCTTCCCGGTCTGCAGGACAGACTCGAGGTCCAGCGTGCCTGCGATCCTGTCCTCCGTCGCCGACAGGGGGAGCTCCTGCACGGTCATGGGGACCTGAACGGTCTCGGGGGCCTCCTTCCCCGGGCCGTACTTCTCGGCGCAGTAGGGGCAGTACCTCTCGGGGCGGGCGGGGTCGCATCCGAACGGGCATCCCTTTATGACCGTCCGCGGCGGGAGGACCTGCTCGAGAGCGCGGACCGTGGTGGATTTGGCGGTCCCTTTCTCCCCCTTGATGAGGACCCCGCCGATGCCGGGGTCGATTACGTTCAGGAGGAGGGCCCTTTTCATCTGGTCCTGTCCGACGATGGCCGCGAACGGGAACATGCTGGAATGCCTGGTTGCCATTGTATCGGGATGCGGACAGGGAAGCACTGATAAAAGGCATTCGGCACAATCCCCGTTAATTGGTTTTGATTAAGATGTTTAGGGCGTCCCGGGAAGCGCTCAGTCGCTCGGTTCGTACTTGGGGACCTTGGAGAGCGATGACTTCACGACGGCAGCCATGACGATCATCCAGAAGACCCCGAAGCCGATGAGGACGGCCCCGCCTATCTCCCCGACGAAGATGCCGAGCGCGATGCAGATGAGGCCCCACAGCAGGCCGAAGCCTCCGATGGAGTAGATCATGATCTTGTTGTCGTCTTGGACGTTGTCCGCGACCTCTTTGAGGACGGCAATGTAGTCCTCCTCGGTGAAGTACTCGCCTTTGCCCTTCTTCCTGGCCGCCGCCAGGTCGGTCTTGACGGTGCGGGTGATCTTCTTGGTCTTCAGCAGGGTGACGGCGGCATCGAGGAACATGGCGTCCGCCATGTCCGGGACCCTCTCCTTGGCCTTGGCGGCGTAGCCGTCGAGCCTGGGGTCGTACACGATATGGTCGCCCTCGTGGTCGAAGAGCATCTTCCTGGCGCTCTTGATGGCCTCGACGCCTTCCCACGCCTGCTTGTCGGCATCGTTCTTCTTGGTGATGTCGAAGGTGTGGCCGCAGTACTGGCAGGTGGCCTTGGTGTGCGCCGCGTTCAGAACGCAGGTGCCGCCGCAGTATGGGCACCTGGTCTCCTCGATCCTGCGCTCATCACCCTCGGGCCCTTCCTTCTGCGGAGCGGTTCCCTCGGTCTTCGGTGTATCGCTGGTCATGATACTGCCTTCCTGGGTGCCCGATGTTAAATTGGATAAATAACCGTATTGCCGTGCTGGAATAATCGGGAATCGAAATCATACCGGTGCTTTTGTTAGATGCCCATTGCAGTCGTTCATCTTCAGTCTGTCTGAGAATCGCTGGAAAGCATTTCTCTGAACTGACAGAAACAGTTCGGTTCTGTACACCTTCCTTCGGACAGGATCACGAACAGGCCTGTGCTTTTACACTGACTTTTCCTTCTCACCATTGATCCTGCCTCCATTGCGGCTTCTGTCTATGACTGGGACTGCCCCGAATCTTCCAGCCAGATAATTGGCTGTGAACCGAAGGTCGGACCTGACATTGAAATCAAGGAGGGAGTATAGCGAAGTGGCTCCGATGTTCGGGTCCCTGGCAGTGAGCCAAATCTGATCGCGCCTCATGTTGGTTCTGTCGGGTATCGCTGCATCATGGGTCGTGAATATCAATTGGGCGCCGTTCGCGTTATCAGCTGGGTTTGTGAACAGGCTGATGAGATAATCCACAATGGCCGGGTGGAGATGCTTCTCTATCTCATCAATGATGACGGCTTTGCCTTTTTTCAGTGCATCCAACCAATATGGGATGAGGCTTAACAAACGTATAGTTCCGTCTGATTCCTCATCTTCGCTGAGTTCATGGGTCCTTTCTCCCTCGGAACCGCGGATTATGTGTGTTATGCCCAGCATTTTCACAGTTACGATGTCTGTGCCAGCGCTCCTGATGCGTAATCCTTTCTCAATCTCCCGGATATCGGATATTCCGATATCCGCTGCGGACAGCATCTTCACAACTTCTTCTTTCAGTTCCAAGATCTTTTCATTCGATGCATGAGTCTGGCTATTAACAATCACGAGGCTGTCTGCAATCCAATCAAATGGAATTTTCGTTACAGGGATCTGGAACTGGGAGCATTTGGACAGGAACAGCGAATTGGGGTTCACCAGGTCTTTTATCATCTCCATCCTGGCTCTGTCTGTTTTCGATGTGTTCGGGAAATCTATTTTCTGGCCGCTGCGCCGGAAAACGATCTTGCTCTTGCATCTCAGGGTCTCCTCCTCTATATGATCCTCGAGGACAGAGAAAGAGTACGCATATTCCATGCCGTTCGATATGAACCTGATTTTGAATTCGGAGGATCTGGGTTTCGCATTGTCGCAGAAGGCGAATCCAGGGCAGGAGATCGGTTTCTTTTCCGAGTAGTTTCCTGAATCCAGTACCATTTTTCTCAAGAAATCGATCGCCTCAATGACGGCACTCTTCCCGGATGCGTTTGCTCCGAATATGCCTACAGTCGGAAGGCAGACTTCTTTCCCGTTCTTTATCAGAGATTCTTTGTTCCTGCGGTCTTTGGTATATGCTTCCATTGAGAGCGTGCATTCGTCTCTGATCGAACGGTAGTTAGAGACAGTGAAATCCAAGAGCAATTCAATCACCAAAACGATTCAAACGCTTAATCAGGAAGATAAATGGCATATCTCAAACAAAATGGTTGTTTTAAAACGCAATCTTCGTTTGATAAGCATTTTTGGATTCGCATGCTGTCACTCTAAAGACATTTCGATTCAAAAAGCGACCCGCCGATCCACAATCGCAACAACGAGATGCAAGGAGAAGCTTGAGGACAGCGATTAGGATGCAACTGCACAAAAAGACCGCCGTATCTGCGCGGTTTATGCAGATTCAGGGAGATTGAAGTAAAGGATGAGTGCGGAAGCCGGGATTCGAACCCGAGTTCTAACCTTGGCAAGGTTAAGTGATAACCAACTACACTACTTCCACAGCTGGCTTCCACATCTGCTTAATGGATTTAAAGCTTTTGAAGGCCAGCCGGGGCGGGCCCAGGTGTGCCAGATGCCCCGATGTCAGTTCTGGTACAGGAGGCGGTCCCTGAGCACCGGCTCGCTGGTGACGTTTATGCCGAGCTTCCTGAGGACCGATACGTCCTGCGGATAGAGTATGACCGAACCGTGCAGGTCGCAGCCCCTGAGCCTGCCCAGCTTGGAGAACGCCCTGGCGGACTCCTCGGATCCCTCGGAGCATATGGAGAGCGCCACCAGCATCTCGTCCGCGCGGAGCTTCGGGTCCGTCCTGAGGACGTTCTTCTTCAGCCCTTCCACCCGTTTCAGGACCTCCGGGGGGATGGGGTTGAAGCTCCCGTCCACCCCCGCGAAGACCTTCACGGAGTTCAGGAGCACGGCGGACACCGATGACAGGTCCCCGGTCGCCATCCCGGTGACCACCGTCC
The DNA here is from genome assembly GCA_030168595.1 of Methanomassiliicoccales archaeon LGM-DZ1. Taxonomy (NCBI): domain Archaea; kingdom Methanobacteriati; phylum Thermoplasmatota; class Thermoplasmata; order Methanomassiliicoccales; species Methanomassiliicoccales archaeon LGM-DZ1. The sequence continues at coordinate 1,716,367 of CP115556.1, forward strand.
CGTCCGGGAGCTCGATGCCGGCTATCGATGCCCCGGTCTCGGACGCCCTCCTCCTGACCTCGCGGTAGAGGAGGAAGCTTTCCGGCGAGGTCTCCGCCTTCTTCATCAGGAGGTCGATCCTGGAGACCGTGGCCGCGGTCGCCTTCCCGTTGAGATGGTCGGCTGCCGCATGGAAGTAGCGCCTGACGATCTCCCTCCTGGACGCTTCTGATACGGCCTTGTCGTCGACGATGCAGAACCCGACGGTGTTGATGCCCATGTCCGTGGGGGACCTGTAGGGGGATTCGCCCATCACTCCGTCAAGAATGGTCTTGAGGACAGGGAACGCCTCGATGTCGCGGTTGTAGTTGATCGCGCTCTTCCCGTACGCCTCCATGTGGAACGGGTCGATCATGTTGACGTCGCCCAGATCGGCCGTGGCCGCCTCGTAGGCGAGGTTGATCGGATGGTTCAGCGGGAGGTTCCAGACCGGGAAGGTCTCGAACTTCGCGTATCCGGACTTGATGCCCCGCTTGCCGTCCTGGTATATCTGGGACAGGCACACTGCCATCTTCCCGCTGCCCGGCCCGGGGCCGGTCACGAGCACGATGGGCATCTCCGTCTGCACGTAGTCGTTCTTCCCGTACCCTTCGTCGCTCACTATGAGCGGGGTGTTCGTCGGGTAACCGGGGATGGGGTGGTGGAAGCTGACGTTCATGCCCCTGTCCTTCAGCAGCCCGGCGAACTTGTCGGCCGCCGGCTGTCCGGTGTACATGGTGAGGACGAAGGTGTCCGCTTTGATCCCGTATCCGCGGTAGAGGTCGGCCATGCGGAGGGCCTCGAGGTCATAGGTGATGCCGATGTCCCCGCGGACCTTGCTCTTCTCGATGTCGTTGCAGTTCACGCAGATGACCGCTTCGAGCTCGTCCTTCATGGTGGACAGCATGCGGATCTTGCTGTCGGGCTCGAATCCGGGCAGTATGCGCGCCGCATGGTAGTCGTCGAAGATCTTGCCCCCGATCTCCATGTAGAGCTTCCCGCCGAACCTGCCCAGTCTGTCCCTGATCTCCTGGGACTGCAGCCTGGCGTATTTCTCGCCGTCGAAACCGATTCTGCTCATGTGAAACGACCTGGGATGGCTGAACGGCGATAAATCCCCATCGGGGCCTTCCGGGGAATGTCAATAAAGAAATGGGCGGAGATGCTTGCCCCCCGCATGGACAAGACCAATCCCATGCGCATCCTCGACCGCGCGGGCGTGGCATACGAGGTCAGGGATTACACAGCGACGGGCGCGGTGTCCGGCCCCGATGTAGCCGCCGCCCTGGGCGAGGACCCTTCCGAGGCCTTCAAGACGCTCGTGACCCGCGGCAAGTCCGACAGGATGTACGTGTTCGTCCTGCCTGTCGCGAAGGAGCTCGACCTGAAGAAGGCCGCCGTCTCGGTGGGCGAGAAATCTGTCGAGATGCTGAAATCGAAGGAACTGCTGCCATCCACCGGGTACGTCCATGGGGGATGCTCTCCCCTGGGAATGAGGAGGCCGCTGAGGACCGTCGTGGATTCCTCGATATCCTCATTGAACAGGATGTACTTCAGCGCGGGGCGCATCGGGCTGCAGATCTGCATGGACCCGAAGGACCTGCCGAAGGTCCTGGAATTCGCCGTGGCGGACCTCTGCCGCTGAATGGGAGGCGGGGGCCTCAGTCATCCCTTTCGATGACCCAGACCTTCACCCTGCGGCTCTTGAACTCGGTCTTGGGAACATCCTTGAGCATGCGGTTCCCGAAATCGCGGTGGACCTCGACCACCGAGGAGTCCCTGCCGATCTCGATCTTCCCGATGGCGGCGTCGATGATGTGCCCCGATCTCATGATGAAATCGGCGAGCGCAACCTTCCCGGCCCCGTCGGCCTTCCCGATGTCTATGCCGAACTTCACCATGCCGAACGGGTCGGAGAGCTGGTCGTAATCGACGACCTTCCGGATGGTGTCCTTCGAACCTTCCTCGGCCTCAGGGACCTCCCTCTTCTCGATCTTCAGGCCGTCGACGCGGCGTTCGAACTCGCGGATGAGGTGCTCCTCCTCCGAGGTGACGAACGACACGGCGGTGCCTTCCCTGCCGGCCCTCCCGGTCCTGCCGATCCTGTGGATGTAGGTGTGCAGCTCCTCGGGCATGTCGTAGTTGATCACGTAGTTTATGTCGTCGATGTCCAGGCCCCTGGCGGCGACGTCGGTCGCTATCAGGAGGTCGGTCTTGCCCTCCCTGAAGTCGTCCACGGCGCGCTCCCTGTGCCCCTGGCCCATGGACCCGTGGAGGGCGACGACCTTGTAGCCGTGCTCCTGCAGCCTCTCCTCCAGGGTGTCCACCATCTTGATGGTCTGGCAGAAGATCAGCGCCTTGGGCTTGTCGATGTCGATGATCCTGGTGAGGGCCCAGGACTTGTTCCTCCTCCCGACGGAGATGTAGTACTGCCTGATGTTGTCGAGGACTATCTCGTCCTTGGAGACGTCGATCTCCTTGGGCTTCTTCATGTAGTCGGAGGCGAGGTTCTTGATGTCCTCCGGCATGGTGGCGGAGAACATCATCATCTGCCTGTCCTTCGGGCAGGCGTTGAAGATATACTCGATGTCATCGATGAACCCCATGTCGAGCATCCTGTCGGATTCGTCCATGACGATGACCTTTATGCCGGAGAGGTCGAGGTACTCCCTGTCGATGAGGTCCCTCACCCTCCCGGGGGTGCCGGCTATGACATCGGCGCCCTGCTCGAGCTCGTCCACCTGCTTCTCGATCTTAGCGCGGCCGTCGGAGCCTCCGTAGATGGGGACGCAGACGTGGCCGCTGTACTTCGCCATCGCCGTCAGGTCGTCGGCCACCTGGATGGCGAGCTCCCTGGTGGGCTCGAGGACGATTGCTCCGGGCTTGGAACCTCCCGGCTCGGTGACCGAGAGGATGACGGTCCCGAAGGCTCCCGTCTTGCCGGTGCCGGTCTGGGCCTGCGCTATGATGTCGCGGCCCTCCATGCCGGCGGGTATGGCCTCCTCCTGGATCGGCGTAGGGGCGTCCCATTTCATATCGGCTAGGGCTTTGGCGACATCCTCGGACACTCCGAGGTCGAGAAACTTGGAATCCATATGTTCAGCTCCGGTAATCAGCCTGCGACGGCCGCAGACAAGCTCTGTTATCGGTTCGGGATAGTTTCGGGGCTCATAAAAACGTATCCCAGCAGGCCGATGGTTAAGTGACATGGAGATTATTATATATGACGGGACGGACGCGGCGGTATCTGGCACATGCGGATCGTTTGGCTCGGTCAGTTCAGGAGTCCGGGACGGCCGCAATATCCTGGAGGAACAAGGCCTGCCTTCCGGGATTCAAAATCAATATAACGGTCCCGTACCGTTAAGGGGCCTATGGCGAAGTACGAGTGCACTCTGTGCGGATACATTTACGACGAGGAAGCGGGGATCCCCGCCGACGGGATACCGGCAGGGACCAGATTCGAGGACCTCCCGGACGACTGGGTCTGTCCCGATTGCGGCGCCGGCAAGGACATGTTCAAGAAGATCGAAGAGTGAACATGTCGAAATACGTCTGCACTATGTGCGGTTTCGCATACCGCGAGGAAAGGGGGTTCGCCCCTTCCGGGTTCCCTCCAGGCATGCCCTGGTCCGATGTCCCGGACGATTGGAAATGCCCCATGTGCGGGTCGCCGAAGAACATCTTCCGCCTGTACTCGGACGAGCGTTTCGAGCGATCCCGGAACATAGTATCCGCCGGTATCCTTACGCCTATCATCCAGCAATGGACTGCTTCAAATACCGCGTAACCGATTACCGGACACTATGTCTGTCATAGCTATCGTTTCCAGCCCCCAGATCGGTGCGAACACCGACATGATGGTCCAGGCGGCCGCCGAGGGAGTCAAATCCGTCGGGAAGGACGTCAAGATCTACTACATCAACAAGATGAAGAACGCCCGCCCCTGCCAGGCCTGCGATTTCTGCAAGGCCAAAGGCCAGGGATGCGCTGTCAAGGACGACATCAAGGAGGTCCTCGATGCTATCATCGACTCCGACGGCGTTATCCTCTCCGTTCCTGTGTACTTCGGACAGCCCTGCGCTCAGTACAGGATGTTCGAGGACAGGCTCTACAGCTACCTCAAGGGAGACTTCAGCTCCATCTGCGCCCCCAAGAAGTTCGCCGTCTTCACCGCCGCAGGCACTGCCGGCGCCGACACCCTCGCCGACGAGATCGAGAAGAGGATGACCGGATTCTTCAAGTTCGAGTGCATCGGAAAGGTCTCGGCCATCACCAAGAACGACAAGAAGGCCGTCGAGAACAACGCCGACATCAAGGCCCAGTGCAAGGCCATCGGCGCCAAGTTCTGATCGGATAAACGCTTTCACGGGAGGGGTTTCCCCTCCCCGGTTTATTTTACATTGATGCTGTGTCCGGATGGTCCGGTCCGGCAGATCTCCGATACGATTTCGGAAGAAGACCCAGATGCCCGCCGAAGGCAGGCATCGCATGGTAAAAGGACAGATGCCGGAAGGCCGGGTCTCTCCCCGGCCCAGGGCATCTCACTGCTCGATGACGAGCAGCGCGTCCCCGCACTGGACGGTGGAGACCTCCCTTCCGTCCAGCGAGAGGGATTTCCTGACCTCGAAGAACTCGGGGCCGATATCCACCTTCTCCCCTCCGACGTCCAGGGAGACGTTCCCGGCGGCGATCTGGGAGGCAAGGGATTCGGGGTCGGCGGCAGTTATGGCCGCGGCGATCGCCTTCGCTTTGTCCTTGAACGCCGGGCCGAGCTTGGCGTAGACCGGCTTCACGGAGGCGACCTTCTCGACCAGGTCGGCCTTCTCGGCGACGGTCAGCCTGGCGGCCCTCGCTCCCTGCCTGATATCCTCCTCGGACATCCTGTAGAGGGCGGAATCTCCGCCGACGATCTCGAGGCCGGAGATCTCGGCCCCGACAGCGATCTTCCTCTCGGCCTTCCAGGCGCGCACGGCGGCGACGAACTCGGCGGCGGCATCGCCGGCCCTGACCGCGGTCTCGTCTGCCTCTCCGGGGACAGGCCAGGAGGTGACGTGGATGGAGACAGCGCCGTCGAACTTCTGATAGATGTTCTGGTAGACGTCCTCGGTGACGTGCGGCATGAACGGCGCCAGCATCTTGATCGAGTCGAGGAAGACCTTGTACAGGGTGTAGACGACGGCATCGTCCTCCCTGCCCTTGACCATCTCGACATAGTCGTCGGCGAACACGTGCCAGATGAACTCCTCGACGCGCTTCATCGCCTTGTCGAACTGGTACTCCTCGAAGAACGAGGTGACGTCGGCGAGGGTCTTGGAGAGCCTTCCGAGGATCCAGAGGTCGGCCGTCCTCAGCGACGCCGGCCTGGCCGGAGCGAAGGTCAGCTTCTCGAAGTACCTGGAGACGAACTGTCCCAGGTTGTAGACCTTGATGCAGATCTTCTTCCCGCGGATGACGTCCTTCTCCCTGAAGGCATGGTCGATGCCGAGGGAGCAGTTGGCCGCGTAGTAGCGGAGGGCGTCGGCGCCGTACTTCTCCAGGATAGGGACGGGGTCGATGACGTTCCCGGCGGAGGTGTGCATCGGGGTCCCGTCGGGGGCCATGATGAACCCGTGGATCATGATGTTCTTCCAGGGGATGGCATGCTCGATCTGCTCCGTCCTGAGGATGGAGTAGAACGCCCAGGTCCTGATGATGTCGTGGCTCTGGGGCCTGAGGGTCATGGGGAAGAGCTTCTTGTGGAGCTCGGGGTCCCTCTCCCAGTAGGTGTTGTAGAGGCAGGACCCGGATGAGTCCATCCAGGTGTCGAAGACATCGGTGCAGCCGACGAACTCGGTGCAGCCGCACTTGGGGCACTTGTCGACCGGGGCCTTGTCGATCGTCGGGTCGACGTACTTCCTGGCCTGCTCCTCGGTGGCGCAGACGGGGCAGCCGCACTTGGCGCATTCCCAGATGGGGACGGGGGTGGCGAAGATCCTCTGCCTGGAGAGGACCCAGTCCCATTCCAGGGACTTGGTCCAGTCTTCGAGCCTGACCTTCATGAAGTCCGGGAACCAGTTGATCTCCGACGCCCTCTTGAGGATGGCATCCTTGAACGCGGTGGTCTTCAGGAACCACTGGGGAACCTGCAGGAACTCGATGGGGGTCTTGCACCTCCAGCAGACGGAGACCTGCTGGGGGTTGTCCTCCTGCTTCACGAGGACGCCCATGGCCTTCAGGTCCTCGATGGCCGCGGCCCTGGCCTCGGCGACCGGCATGCCCGCGTACTTCCCGGCGAGCTGGGTCATCTTCCCTTCCTCGTCGATGCCCTTCTCGAGCTCGAGGTGGTACTTCATGATCCACTCGAGGTCGGCCTTGTCGCCGATGGTGCAGATCATCACGTTCCCGGTGCCGTACTTCATGTCGACCTTGGGGTCGGAGATGACCTTGACGTGCCTGCCGTAGATGGGGGTGATAAGCTCTTTGCCGACGTACTTCGAGTTGACCGGGTCGGCGGGGTTGACGGCGACCACCTTGCAGGTGCACAGCAGCTCCGGGCGGGTGGTGGCGATCATCATGTGCTCGCCGCTGGGCTTCCCGTCGGGGCCGGCGATGTCGAACTTCAGGTAGTTCAGCTTGTTGACGTTGTCCTTGTAGTCGACCTCGGCATCGGCCAGGGCGGTGCCGCAGCGGGGGCACCAGTTGACCGGGAAGTTGGCCTTGTAGACCAGCCCCATGTTGTAGAGCTTGACGAAGGACAGCTGGGTGATGCTGCGGTAGTAGGGGGCGTCGGTCTGGTAGTAGATCGACGGGTCCATGCTCTCGCCGAGCATCTCGAAGTCGTGGGTCATCTTGGCGATGTACCCGTTGGCCCAGTCGGAGCAGAGCTTGCGGTACTCCTGGCGGGGGAGGGACTTCTTGGTGATGCCGTACTTCTTCTCGACGCGGACCTCGATGGGGGTCCCGTTGACGTCGAAGCAGAGGGGGAAGAAGACGTTGTCCCCCTTCATGCGGTGATAGCGCGCCGCGAAGTCGATCAGGGAGTATCCGGTAGCATGACCCAGATGCAGGTCTCCGGAGGTGTACCTGGGGGGGTTGTCGATGCTGAAGACCGGCCTGTCGGACTTCGGGTCGAAGCGGTAGACGGCCTTCTCCTTCCACATCTCCTCCCATTTTTTCTCGATAACGGAGGAATCGTATGCCATGGTAACGTTGGCGTGTAGATACCCAGAGTATAAATAGGAAACTAAAACGGCGGCGGAAAGGGTTTGACAGGGGCGCCGGGCGGGTAAAGATGCCCAGCGCCCGCCGAGCCTCCGGCGGTTGCCGGAGAATCGGTCCTGCGTTCAGGACTTCGTCTTCTTGCGGCGGGAGACGTGGCTGTCCTTCTCGTCCTTGACCTGGGACCCGAGGGCCTGCACGAGGTCCTTGTTGGTCTGGATGAGGTCCCAGCCGACCGCCTTGGAGTTGTAGGTCCTGCCGGAGATGAAGAGCTTGCCGATGAGGCTGTACTTCTTCTTGTCCCCGCTCTCGTTGTAGCGGGTGACGTGGATGGTCAGCGACTCGGGCTTGTGGATCTTGCTGACCTTGGACATCTCGTTCCCGATGTCCTCGTACATGGCCTCGGCGTAGATCTTGTCCTCTTCCTCCAGGCCGCTGATCTGCACGTAGAGCTGGTCCCTCTCGCGGCAGGCCGAGATCATCTCGATGATGTCGTACTCGGTCAGTATGCCCACCATCTCGTCCTTGTCGAGCACCGGCAGGGTGGAGATGTGCTTCTCGGCCATGAGGTCCGCGGCCACATGCATGTCATCCTCCCAGTCGACGGTCACCACAGCGGTGACAGCGACGGACTGCACGGGGATCTGGGTCTTCGCGTCGTTGGTCCCGACGCCCCTCTCCCCGGCCTTCCAGCCGTTCTCGATGATCTCGTTCATGCCGACGACGCCGACCAGCCTGCCGGCGGAGTTGACGACCGGCATGGTCCTGATGTCGAGGCGTCTCATGGTGTCGACGGCGTCCGAGAGCATGGCGGTGTCCTTGACGTACTCGACGGGAGTGGTCATGATCTCCCATACCTTCACGTCCTGCAGGGACTTGGTCTTCGCGGCTATCCCTATGAGCGCCGTCCTGGTGACTACGCCGATGACCTTCTTGCCGGTGACGACGGCCAGCTGCCTGCAGTTGTTGGTGACCATCGTCTCTGCGATCTTCGTGATCTCGTCTTCGTTATCCATGGCCGGAAGGCTCGACACCAGGGACCTGAGCTTGGTATCCGGGCTCGCGCTCTTCTTCCTGAGGATGACCGAGTAGCGGATCATCCCGCCGTAGATGCCCCCGTCGATGATGGGTATTTCCTGGTAACCAGTCTTGCGCATCAGAGTGAGCGCATCGGACACGGTGTTGTCGGGACTCAGCGTCGGGAAGTCCGCAGTCATGATGTCGGTGACGGGCACGGCATCGATCTGAGACTTCAGCATCGAGAGCTTCTTGAGATCTTCGAGATCCTTGATTCCCACTTTTCTCACCGATGTGGATATCGGAATGCACTGCTATAAAAGTAACACATCCATCCAGCGCCGGCCGGCGTCCGGAAGGCGCCGGCCCCTCGCCTGGATGGATCCGCGGGCGCCGGAGCGGGTGTCCGCAAAAAATGATTTATACCGTCAGATGTCGGCGAAAGGGGTTCCGGCCAGGAGGCGGGCCACGACGGACGGGGCGTCCTCCGCCCTGATCCTCTTCTGCTCAGTGGTGTCCCTGTCCCTGATGGTCACGGTGCCCGCGTCGGGGCCGCTGAGGGTGGAGTAGTCGACGGTGATGCACCACGGGGTGCCGGCCTCGTCCATCCTCGCGTACCTCTTGCCGATGGTCCCGGAGCCGTCGTAGTACGCTTCGACGCGGTGCGTGTGGATGCTTTCGCACAGCTTCCTGGCATAGTCGTCGAGGCCGTCCTTCTCCATGAGCGGGAAGACCCCGACCTTCACAGGGGCCACCTCGGGCTTCAGGCGCAGGACCGTGTAGTCCTTGGCGTCGTCGTGGGTGTAGGCGTGCTCGAGGACGGTGTAGAATATCCTGTCGAGCCCGCAGGAGGGCTCGATGACGTGGGGGATGATCCTCTCGCCGGCGACCTTCTCCTTCACGGTGGCCTTATCGAACATCTCGGGACCGAGCTCGATCGTCTCCCCGCCGACCGTGACGGTGAGCTTCCCGTCCTTCACGTCCCCGGGGACCGCCGCGTCGATGGCGTCGGCGACCTCTTTCGCCTTGCCCTTGAAGGCGGGCCCGATGTTCCTGCGGTTGGGCCTGAGCTTCTCGATCTCTATCTCCTTCGGCTCGCTGAACCTCTTGAAGTGAGTGAGGTCCGCTCCGGAGAACTGAGCGTGGCGGGAGAGGTCCCAGTTGCCCCTGTCCGCGATGCCGGTGATCTCCGTCCATCCGATGGAGAGCAGGGCCTCCGCGTCCCAGCAGTCGTTCGCATAGTGGGCCATCTCATCCTTGAGGTGCTCCCTGAACCTGAGCCTCGCGGGGTCGACGCCGGCCCTCACGAGGAGCTGCTTTATGGTGCCGACGAAGTAAGCGAGGATCTGGCTCTTTATGATCCCCTTGTCCACGGCCTCCCCCACCGTCATGGTGTAGGTCTCGGTGCCGGTGTTGGGCAGGAGGGTGAGGACCTCGTCCTTCATCTCCGCGAAGCGGGGCCAGAAGGGCTCCTGGGGGTCGAAGAACAGCTCGACCTCCATCTGGTTGAACTCCCTCATCCTGATCATCCCCTGCCTGGGGGCGATCTCGTTCCTGTAGCTCCTGCCGGTCTGCATCACGCCGAACGGGAGCTTCTCCCTGTTGTACCTGTAGAGGTTGAGGTAGTTCAGGAATATCCCCTGGGCGGTCTCGGGCCTGAGGAACCCGATCCTGGATGAGCCGGGGCCGATGTTGGTCCTGAACATGAGGTTGAAGTCCTCCACCGGCCCGAGCTTCCCGCCGCAGTCGGGGCAGACCACGCCGTGGTCGGCGAACGCCTGTTCGATCTCCTTCTCGGTCATGACGTCCGCGTTGTCGCAGAAATCCTTGATGAGGTGGTCGGCCCTGAAGGGGGCGCCGCATTTGGTGCAGTAGGTTATCTTGTCGGCGAACTTGTCGAGGTGGCCGGAGGCCTTGAAGACCTCCCTGGGGTTCACGGTCTCGGTGTCGATCTCCGAGAAGCCCTCGCGGCCTTTGAAGAGGTCCCTCCAGATCTCCACGATGTTGTTCCTGAGGCTGAACCCCAGGGGGCCGTAGTCGTACATGCCGGCCACGGAGCCGTAGATCTCGTAGGAGGGCCAGATGAAGCCCCTGCGTTTGCACAGGGACATCAGGTCGTCCGCGCCGCTCATTCGCTCGCCCCGGTGATGGCCCTCAGGACGTCGACGTCGTAGATCATGCCGACGATCTCGTCCTTCGTGCCGTGCACGGGAACCTGTCCGAAGTCGTTTACGACCATCAGGCGGGCGACCTCGCTGAGGGAGGTCTTCCTGAACACCGTGATGGGCTTCTTGACCATGTAGTCCCTGACCGCCCTGTCGTTGGTCTTGTACATCTCCGTGGAGGTGTAGAACAGCGGCATGACGTTCCTGAGGCCGATGAGCTTGGCATCCTCGACGCCCAGCTTCTTGGCGTCCTCCTCGGTGAACTGGTCGCTGAAGAGGTCCCTGTCGGTGATGATCCCGCAGAGGCCGCCCTGGCTGTCGAGGACGGGGGCGGCGACGGTGTCGCTGATCCTGAACGCGTTGACCAGATAGCTCATGGGATCGCCCTCCCAGACGGTGACGCAGGTGGTGCAGATGACGTCCTCCGCGGTCATGTCGGTCTTCATGCCCCTGATCTCGCGGAGGATATCGGTAGGCGTGATGATCCCGATGAGGCGGCCGTCGTCGACGACCGGGAGCCTGTGTATCCTCTTGCCGGAGAGGATCTTGGCGGCCTCGGCGACGCTCGCGTCGGGACCGATGGTGATGCAGTCCTTCTTCATGATGAGAGAGAGCTGCTCCTCGTCGAATTTCCTGAATATGTCCCTGCGGGACACGATGCCCATGAGCTTCCCGTCGGAAGCGCGGATCACCGGCACTCCGGTGAGGTTGTTCCTGACCATCACGTTGATGGCCTCGTTGCGGCTGCCGGGCACCTCCACCACTATGGGCGCGGGCGTCATTATGTCTGCTACGGTCTTCATCGCGTTCACTCCGAGTTCCTGACCACGATCACCGGGCAGGTCGCCAGCTTGACGACCTTCTCGGCGACGCTTCCGACCAGGAGCTTCTTCATCCCTGTCCTTCCCAGGGTCCCCATGACGATGACGTCATGGTCCGCGGATTTCTTCGCGATGACCTCGGCGGGGACGCCGGAGAGAACGGTCTTCTCGAAGGGGATCCCGGCGGCCTTGCACTGTTCCTCGACGTATCCGACCGCGGCATCCGCGGCGGCGTCCGTGGCGTACTTGTCCTTGACGAAGAGCGCGGTGATGTGCCCTTTCGCGGTCTTAGCAAGCTCTACTGCCTCGGCGACCGCGGTCTTGACCGCCTCGCTGCCGTCGGTGGGCACGAGAATGTTCTGGAAACTCATTTCAATCCCTCTGATGCGTCCGCGCTTCAGTTCTTCCTGGAAGCGTCGGACCTCACGACCATGACAGGGCACTTGGCGCCCTCGATTACCTTCTCAGCGACGCTTCCCATGAGGGCCTTGCTCATGCCGGTCCTTCCCAGGGTTCCCATGACGATCATGTCGAAATCCTTGGACGCCTCGTTGATGGCCGATGCCGGGAGCCCCTCGACGATCTTCTCCTCGAAGGGGACGCCGGCGTCCTCGGCCTTCTTCTTCACATAGGCGACGGCCTCGCGGCCCTCCTTCTCGAGGGTCTCGTAGACGTTGACGATGGCCGCGTCCATAGGCATGTTGGAGTAGACGGACTGGTCTAGGACGTAGAATGCGGTGACCGTAGCTCCGGAGAGTTTGGCCAGTTCAAGCCCCTTGTCGATGGCGGGGTTCGTGTAAACGCTGCCGTCGGTCGGCAGCAGGATCTTCCCGATACTCATTCGAATCACCTTGGTGTAAATGCCGGGGAGCGGCAGTCCAGCGCGCTCCCCGCGTCCTTGCCCGGGCACGGGAGCACGCATACGCGCCTCCCCTCTATTGTTCCGTCCAATGCACGCGCGCGATTTAATAACTTCGAACCTGCAGAGGCCATCATGCCCCAGGCCGCTCCCGGGTCCCCTCCCTGGGACCTGAGGATGTCTGCGGCGAGGGAGGCCTCCGGGCGGAGGTCCGGGGAGCAGAGCATCGCATTGTCGGTGCCGAGCGCCACCGTGCATCCGGCGGACAGCATCGATGCGAGCGGCGGAACCTTCCCGAAGAAGCGGTTGGAGCGCGGGCACGAGACTATCGGCACATCGGCGTCCGCGAACATCCTGAGGTCCCCTTCCGCCGCCTCGCACATGTGGACCGCGAACGCGGGTTCCAGGGAGAGCGCTTCTTCGGCATCCTCGCGGATCCTCTCGCTGAGGTGCAGCGCGAAGGGCTTTCCGGCCCTGCGGCAGGCGTCGGCTATCTTCTCGGCGTACCTGTTCCCGATGTCCGTGAGCGAGGATATGGCTATGCCGTCCGCCGACCCGAGGATGGCATCTATCTCGGATTGGTCGAACTCCCCGGAGACGGGCCTCCCGAGCACGACGGCGTGCGGGCAGGCGCTCTTGGCCATGAGAACTCCTTCCAGGCCCCCCTCGCGGAAGTCGATGAATCTCCCGATCCCGTTGGCGGCGGCCTCCGAATCGAAGCGCCCCATGCTGCCGAGCAGTTCGCTGCGCGGGGCCTCCCTCAAGTACCTGTGCTTGAGGCCGTCCGGAGGAGCGACGAGCTCTTCCAGGGTCATGCCCGGGCGGACCAGGGGCGCGGCCCCGGCATCGGCGCAGTGCGTATGGCCGTCGGTCATCAGCGGGACGATGATCCCGGACGCGTCCGGCTCTGCGGGGGGCTTCCCTTCGCCGGCCTCCGCGGCGATCCCGTCCTCGGCGAGGACATAGCCTTCGCGCAGGGTCCCGCCGTCGAGGAACTATCCTGACAGGCAAAGCATGCCCCTCCCACGGTCCCGCGGATATAAAAGCGGTGGGAACAGCGCGGACAGGGGGGAGGCATCAGGCCCAATAGGGCTTCTTGACGAACTTGTAGGCCATCAGGCAGGCGGTGGCGGCCTCGCCGCAGCCCGTGATGATCTGCTTGTATTTCCCCGGGTAATCCACCACATCCCCGCAGGCGAATATGCCGTTGCGGTTGGTGCTCATGTCGACGCCGACCTTGATGAGGCCGTTCTCGGTGAGGTCGAGGCCCCATCTCTTGAGGATACCCAGATCGGCGGTGATCCCGATGTTGATGACGGCGAGGTCGGCGGGGATGGTCATCTCCTTCCCGTCCTGCTCGAGCGTGATGCTCTCGAGCCGGTCCTTGCCGTTGAATGATTTGACGGTGGCGTTCATGATCCTGCGGACGTTGCTCTCGTTCAGGTTCTTCACGTTCATCTCGTCCGCCCTGAACTCGGGCCGGCGGTGCACGATCGTGGTGTCGGTGACAGAATCGGCGATCAACGCCATTTCAATGGCGCTGTTGCCGCCGCCGAACATCACTACTCTCTTGCCGACCAGGTCCTCCTTCTGCGGGAGGATGTAGTCGATGCCTTTCCCGGTGAGCTCGTCCTCTCCGGGGGAACCCATCTTCCTCGGGATGAAATCCCCCATCCCGATGGCTATGATGACGCTCATCGTCTCGTACTCGCCTTTGGCGGTCTTGACGATGATCTTCTGGTCGCCGTCGATGATGTCCTCGACCTTCTCGTTCTCCCTGATGTCGCATTCCATGCTCTCCGCCTGGGCGTAGAGCTTGTCCGAGAGCTTCCTGGCCTGAACCGTCTCGAATCCGGGGTAATTGTGTATTCCCTTCTCGGGATAGAGGGCGACGAGCTGTCCGCCTACTTTCCCGGATTCCAGAATGAGCGTGCTCATCATTTTGGATCTGGCGTAGATCCCTGCTGTGAGGCCAGCGGGGCCCGCGCCGACGATTACGACATCATAGACCATTGACGGCTCCATCGAGTCAGGATATAAAAGAATGTTGATAAACAGTTTAAAAAACGTGGAAAATGAAGCGGTTTCAAGAGTTTACAGGAACTAATCTACGAAATTCGTAGAAGTCTGTCTGAACCCGCCAAAACCGGCGCCCATTCGCAGTTCATAATGGATAAATATGTTGAACCAGATTCGTCGCGCATGATTGAAATCGATTACGGCAGCTTCGCCGTTGCGATCGTCGCCTGTGTCATCTACGCCGTTGCGATGTTCATCTTCGATCACAAGAAGAAAACGAAGGACTGACCGCCCTTCCCTGCCGGGAAAGACGGCAGGAAAAACAGATTCTCTTCCCCTTTTTTGATACTTATAGTGCCGGCGCTCTCCGGCACCGTGCAGGATCCCTGCGTATTTCTCCGCTGTCCGGCCCGGAAACGCCGTTCGTCCGGCTGATGCCGCCGCCTATCTACCCGGTTTAGCGTAGCATCCGAGATCCATAGTCGAAAACGACTTATATTCAACTATCATTTTGATAGTTAGGTGAAACAGATGGTTTCCATTCCCAAAGAGGTTCTCGACCTTCTGGCCGAGGGTGATGCAGTAAAATCGATCGCTACCGTTGACAAGTCCGGTCAGCCCCACGCCATTACCGCGGGCAGCATCGGGGCCCTCGACGACAAGACCATGATGATCAGCCAGGTCCTCGCCCACAGGACGTACGAGAACGCTGAGGAGAACAAGAAGGTCGCTTTCCTGGTGACCAAAGGCCTCAAGTCCTACTCGATCGACGCGGTCCTCAGGGAGACCGTCAGCTCCGGGCCCCTTCTGGACGGCGTCAACCAGAAGCTCGCTGCCATGCACCTTGTCGCTCAGAAAGTGCTCCTCTTCGATGTCATCGCGGTCTACCAGCAGGGCGCCAACCACGACGCCGGCAAGAAAATCGCCTGATCGTCGAGCAAACAAGCGGGCTCCGGCCCGCACCTTTTTCTTCTCTCTTTTATTGCGATTGCGTTGCTGGCACAGACTGCCGGTGTTCCGCTCATCTGGTTTTTCCGGTTCATCCGTTCGCAGCATGCTGCGGACCGCATACAGGCTCATGCGCAGACTGCTGGGTCTTTGAAAAATATGGCAAAATAAGGAAGAAGTTTGGATGCGGCAGGGCCTCGGCCCTGCCAAGGATGTTCTCAGAACCTCCTGTGGTTCTCGGGCTTGTGCTTCTGGAAGCACTCCCTGCAGTAAACGGGGCGTCCCTCGGTGGGCTTGAAAGGAACCTCGCACTCCTTTCCGCAGTCGGAGCAGACCGCCTTGAAGAACTCCCTGGGCTGGTCCCTGTCCCTGTATCCGCCGTTCCTGTTTCCCCTGTATCCGCCGTTGTCTCCGTAGGCCATGATATATTCCTCTTTTCTTTTTCCGGGTATTCTTTTACTCCTAACCTACTCAGCGGGTCCCGGGTATCCGAATGCCTATCCGAGTCTAACTGAAGGACCTTAAAATAAGTTGGCATGGAAATTAGGACGCGGTTGCGAACCCGTTCTCCGGGCGATTTATTTTAATCATGTCCCGCCATGAGCGTCCGAGATGTATGCCATACCGCCGGAGGACGACGTGGAGGGCGAGATAAATGAGCCCGGGAACGAGCGGACGCTCGACTCGGCCATCATCAGGATCTTCCCGGCGTTCGTCGTTCTCTTCGGGCTGATCGGCATCGCCGCGTTCATCGTTGCCTGGGACAGCCATTCCCTGGGTCAGTTCATCTATGCCCTCGGGCTGTCCTACGCGCTCGGCTTCGCCATCCTGGGTCTTCCCGCCGCCGTACTTTCCGGACCGAGGATCGTTCCCCCCTTCATCTCCGTCCCCGTGTCCTTCGCCGCGGCCGCGCTGATGGGCACGGTGCTGTGGTTCGTCTTCGGCGACGGGGAGGAGTCGGTCAACGACTTCATCATGATCTTCGCCGAGGCCGTCGGGATGGACGGGGATATCTCCTGGGAAGGGGTGGTTGTCGGCATCTGCGTCCTCCTGGCGGCCGTCATCCTCGCCACCTACGGGGTGCTGGCAGTGGTCTGCGCATACTTCAGGAGGAACTACCACAGGATCCTCCTGTCGATGATGAAACCGGGGGAGTCCAAGCTCAAGAGGCGCTCCCTGTCCCTTTTCGCCGTCCCTGACATAATCGACGTCACCGACGTCGAACTGGAGCCGGAGGAGTCCGGCGGCTTCAGCAGGGATGTTTTCCTGAGGGTGTTCAAGTACACCGTGGGGACGGGGCTGATCATCGCCTCCTACCTCTTCCTCAACCCGGTCTTCCTGGACACCATCAACTTCACGGACATGATGGCGACCATGGTCCTGATCTCCCTTTTCATCACCGTCCTGGTGATCCCAGTCAGCATCCTGCGCTCCCTGGGCGCCGAGGCAGTCTCGGCGGCTCCGCGCCCCTATGTCCTCTGGAAGGGCATGAAGGCCAAGATGTTCAGGTGGTGGCTCTTCGTCTTCCTGATGCTCACCCTTCTCTGGATATGCCTCTACACCGGGGCGGACACCGCCAGGATATTCTTCTCGTATCTGGGGTACATCGTCTTCGTGCTGTGCATGTCCGCGGTGAGCTCCTTCATCTACGCGAACACGTTCTACCGCGGCCTGAGGGACGGGATCGCGGACAGGTTCGCCGTCCTGCACCGGCGCAGGAAGGGATGACGGCCCTGCCGGGTCGCACTGGTTAAAAACAGGTATGCATTCCGCCATGCCATGGCAGACCCGGCATATGCTGCGATCACGAAGGCCAAGAACCAGGAGAGCAACGGCAACTTCGCCGGCGCGGCGGAGACGCTCGAGAACTACCTCGCCACCGACCCCCACTGCACCTCCCCGAGGCTGGAGCTCGCGCGCGTCTACCAGTACGGGCTGAAGGATACGAAGACGGCCGTCATGCAGATAGACGTCGTCCTGGACCTCGAGCCCGACAACATCGATGCGCTCAAGATCGCCACCAGCATCAAGACCAGCGACAAGACCAAGATCGACGAATGCGAGGAGGAGTTCGAGCATCTGGGACATCTGCTTGCGGGCCGCAACGACCCCGTTGAGTTCGCCCAGGTCGCAGGCCTTTACGCGGTGTTCCTGCGCAAGCAGAAGATGGATTTCGAGAAATCGGCGGAATGGTACAGGAAGGCCATCGCTGCCGATCCCGACAACTACGCCTACCATCAGAACTACGCCGTCCTCCTCCTGAACGACCTGAAGGACTACCAGGCCGCCAAGGAGGAGCTGGAGACGGTCATGAGGCTCCGCCCCGGGTCGGAGGAGGCCAAGAAGAACTACGACCTCCTGATGCGCCGGAAGTTCGATAAGAACGGGAACCTGAAGAAAGGGCTGATGGACAGGATCAGGCGCCGCTGAGGTCTCGGCTCATCTCCAGCCGAAACGTTCCAGCATCGCCGACACGGAACGGACGGATTCCATGCACAGGGGGCATCTCTCGGCGAAGAAGTCGGAGAGGCCCCCGGTCTCCGGGAACTCCATCAGGCGGTTCCTGACCGCATTCGTGTCCAGGAGCTCCTTCAGCTTCCTGGCGTCCCTGCAGGCGGGCTCTGTTGTTTTCACTGCCTGGAACACGGGCGGGACCTCCCTGAGGTCGTGGTTGGTGAAAGGATCGAACGCTTCCCCCATCCCGGGGCGCGCCGAGTCCGCTCTCTTCAGCGCGGCGGCCGCTTTCCTGCACCTGATCCCGGAAAGGTCGGTGAGCCCGCTGAACAGGCCGATACCAGCCGGCCTGATGCCGATCTCCGATCCGTAGGCGTCCCTGGCGCGTCCGGAGCAGCAGGCGAGGGAGGCCCAGAGGGCCATCGCCGCGCCCGTGCCGCTGCCGGCGAAGGCCGCCCTCTTCAGGTCGAGGCGGTAATCGTCCGCCCTGGACTCCGCCCATCCGATGAAATCCCTCAGGCCGTCTAGCATCCCGCAGGCCCCGTTCTGCGCGGAGCGGCCGTAAAGGTCGACGGAGAACACGGCGCATCCGCGCTGGGCGATAGACGCGCACAGCTGGGGGGACGGGCCCTTCTGGAACCTGTCGAACGTGTAGTTGGGGAAGTAGATGACGGTCGGCCTCTCCCCCATGGTCTCGTCCGAGTAGAACAGGTCCGCCGCTCCGCCGCCGTAGTCCAGGCCGGCATGCGAGGTGATGGACGGGAAGAGCGTTCCCAGTCCCGAAGAGGCTTCCATGTTCCCGCCATCGGCAGGTATGTAGAAAAACCTGCGTCCGCGGAGCGCAGTGCAGGGGATTTTCCCAGTGTATTACATAAAATAAGGGTCTGGCTGGAAATCTCTTTAAAGATAAACCGAAATAGGAAAGACCAACGGAGGATTATCAGAATGGAACTGAAAGGATCCAAGACCGAAGCGAACCTTCGCGCGGCATTCGCCGGAGAATCGCAGGCAAGCATCAAATACACCTACTTCGCGTCCAAAGCGAGGAAAGAAGGCTATGAGCAGATAGCCGACATCTTCATGGAGACCTCCGGGAACGAGAGGGAGCACGCGAAGATCTGGTTCAAGCAGCTCAACGGCGGGGACATCAAAGACACGATCTCCAACCTCAAAGAGGCCGCCGACGGCGAGAACTACGAGACCAACGTCATGTACAAGGACTTCGCCGAGACCGCGAAGGCCGAGGGATTCGACCAGATCGCCAACCTCTTCAAGATGGTCGGCGACATCGAGGCCCACCACGAGGAGAGGTACAAAGCGCTCCTCGCCAACATCCAGAACGGCGCCGTCTTCGCCAAGGACAAGGTCTACATCTGGAAGTGCAGGAACTGCGGGCACATCCACGTGGGCAAGGAAGCCCCCAAGATCTGCCCTGTGTGCAAGCACCCCCAGTCCTTCTTCGAGATCCAGGCTCAGAACTGGTGAATGCGGAACGGGGGCGCAATGCCCCCGTCTCCGAACGGCTGAAACTTTTCCTATCTATGCGCCGCGGTCTTCGCGGTGCAGAGTTCTTTCCTTTACTGTTTTGCAAAAAAAACGGATGGCGGCAGCCCGGGACTTCGTTTACCCAGACATAACCGCCGGAGCCTCCCCTCCCGGGCAGGGAGGGTTCGGCCCGCGCCGTTAGGTTCAGGACCCGAACGACTCTTTGCAGTTGCTTATCCTGTAGGTGACGTAGATCCCGCAGATCAGCGTTATGATGCCGAAACAGGCGAAGATGGTGGACAGGAGGCAGCACCAGAGCGACAGCTTGTATTTCTGCGCGCGGAAGGTGAAATGCCCCGATACGAGCGCCAGGGCCCCGGAGATGATCTCCGCCATGCTGCTGACGAGGATGATGTTCACGAAGTCGTTCCTGTCGAGCCCCATGTACTCCCCGTTCTCCCACAGCCCGGCATCCTCCAGGGCATCGATCATGGTATCGGCGCTCGACTCGCTCAGCACGGCCGAGTAGATGCCGTCGATCAGGGCGATGACCCCCCAGAGCAGGAGGAGATAGGCGGTGACGCGCCTGTAATCATTGAGCCAGCGGGCGTTCTCCGGGGCCTGCTGATATCCGGCCCCGGGGGACCAGTTCCCGGAAGAGGTGGCGTCGGGCTCGGCGGACGCTCCGCAGTAGGGGCAGAACTTGTCCCCGTCGGCTATCTCGCGCCCGCATTCGGTGCAGTATCTTGTCATTGTAGTGTTCCTCCGTCTCCGGCAGTCCGCGGGGAGGGCAGCAGCCCTCCGCCGCAGAGAGGTTCACTCCAGGTCTTTGCGGGAGTTCAGGGCCTTCTTGAGGATGGCGGCCTCATCGGGGGAGAGGGTGATCCCCTTGCCCATCTTGGTGCCGTCGGGGGACCATTCCCTGATGTCGTACTTGGGGTCCTTCTCGTTCCAGCTCACGAGGTTGAACTCCTTGGTCCATCCTTTGGAGGATTCGGAGAGCACAGCGATCTTCTCCACAATCTCGTATTTGAACTCGGTGGGCATTTCGATTACCTTGCCATCGGTATCCCTCTAATATTTTAAAATTAGTGGCATCCTGCGCAGGGCCCGGCCTGCACGGCGCATCCGGTGCAATCATTATAAGGCAGATGCCCGTTAGAAAGCGCATAGGGACGTTCAGGCGTCCCGGACGTGAAGCAGGCACATGGATTCTCTAACCCTCGCGATCCTGGTGGCAGTGATCGTATTACTTCTGGCATTCTCGGCGTTCTTCTCCGGGACCGAGACAGCGTACACCTCTGCGAGCACCGCGCGCCTGAAGAAGATGGCCGAGGACGGGGACAAGAGGGCCCGGAGGGCGCTTGCCAACATGGACAACTTCGACCGGCTCCTCACGACGGTGCTCGTCGGGAACAACGTCGTCAACATCGCGTCATCCACCCTCACCACCTTCGTCCTCACCGAGATATACGATGCCGGGACCGCTACCATCATCTCCACCGTGCTGATGATCACCGTCCTGCTGCTGGTCGGGGAGATCACCCCCAAGACGCTGGCCAAGCACCATCCGGAGAAGATGGCCATGCGCAACGCCGGCCTGATGCACGGCATCATAGTCGCCCTGTCCCCGCTGACCTGGATCTTCCTCAAGGTGACCAACGCCCTCACCGCGGCGATCGGCGACGACGGCAAGAAGCAGCCCACCATGACCGAGGCGGAGCTCGGCGTCATGATCGACGAGATCCAGGAGGAGGGGCAGCTCGAGAAGAGCGAGAGCGAGCTGATCAAGTCGGCCATGGAGCTCGACGACAAGCCGGTGGAGGCCATCTGCGTCCCGAGGGTGGACATCACGGCGGCCAGCGTGAGCGTCAACGCGGAGGTACTGAAGAACATCTTCGTCGATTCCGGGTTCTCGCGCATCCCCGTCTACGAAGGGAGCATCGACCGCATTGTGGGAGCGGTGTTCATCAAGGACTTCTTCGCGAAGTACACCTCCGGGAAGAAGTTCCGCGTGACGGACATCATCCGCCCGGTGAAGTTCGTCCCGAGGGACGCGAGCGTGGCGAAGGTCATGAGCGACCTCCAGAAGGCCAAGCTCAACATGGCGGTCGTCCTCGACGATTACGGGGGCACCGTCGGCATCGTGACGATGGAGGACCTGCTCGAGGAGCTCGTGGGGGAGATCTGGGACGAGAACGACACGGTCGATTATCCCATAAGGCAGGAGCCTGACGGCTCGTACGTGGTCGACGGGGCGGCCAACATATACGATGTCTTCGAGAAGATCGGCAGGTCGTTCGAGGACTCCGGATATGATTCCTCTACCGTAGGGGGTTATTTCGGGTACCGTCTGCAGAGGATACCCAGAGTGGGGGATTCGGTGCTGTTCGGGGACGTCCGCATGACCGTGACCGCCACCGGCGGGCGGAGGATAAAGGAGGTCAGGTTCGAGATCGTTCCGCCTGCTCCGGAGCTCCCTCCCGGGGAGCCTGAGAAGGAGCGAAGGAACCGAGGTAGTTCCTCATATTGGCGACCGCGATCTCCTTCTTCGCCGGGTTGGACGCGACCTTGCCGGTGATGGATATGACATCGCCGTGATGGGCGATCGCCCATTCGCCCTGCACCGCCTTCTGCTTGTCGAGGCGGGTGTAGAACACGCAGTCGTCGTCGATGCGGTTCTCCAGGTCGGCCGTCAGGTCGGACAGGACCTTCTGCCCCAGGGCTCCGAACACGGCATCCATCTCCTTCTGCCTCGAGGCCATGAACTGGAGGATGAGCATGCGGTTGCCGTGCTCCCCCTCGCTTATCTCCGTCTGGAACTCATCGGTGCCCACGAGCGAGGAGAACGTCTCCTTCACGAGGTCCTCCTTCTCGGTGGCATAGACGAACGCCTCCACCCTGAGCCAGTGGAACACGGAATGCGTCATTCCTTCGCCTCCGGGTTTCCGCCGGTATCGGGGCGGAGTAGGGCGGCAAGCCCCTCAGGATCCGCGGTGGTGACGGTGACGACGAGCCTGCCTGCAACCTTCACGGATACTGCGGTATCGATTCCCGGGCAGGCATAGGTCTTGAACCTGACCTTCTTGATGCCCCATCCGCTGTAGTTCCTCATGATATCGATATCCCCGGTCTTCACATCGATGATATCGGACATCTGCACAGGGTACATCCTGAGGATCCCGGAGCTGAAAACACCGTCCTTCACGATTATGCTCACACTGATCCAGCGGCAGAAAACGGCAACGAAGACCGTGATGGCCGCGGTGGCATAGAACATCCACCAGGGGGTTCCGCCCACATCGAGGGCAGCGCAGGCCGCTATGAATATGCTGGCAGCCGCGAAGACACCTACCATGAAGATATACGGCATAGGCTGGAATATCCTGTCATGCTCCTCGAAATCAGCGGACATCGGGTCTTAATCGGGTTCATCCGTTTTAAGGTTACCAGGCTCAAAACTGCATTTACTGGTTCTTTCGGTCTGAAGGCAGACGATCGGGGAGACTGTTCATGGATTCAGGGGCAGAGGCAATGGGCGATTATTCCCGCAATTATTGTCTTCATACGGAAGCCCCTGCGGGCGGTTTCTTCAGCCCGAGGCGATCTGCGGGGGAGCTCTTCGGGCTTTCTCTACAGGCGATCGTGTTGTGTAGTTTTCTTTATTTCATCCACATATTTGAGGTCAGAATCTGGAATCGGGAATCTTTAAATACAATATCTCGATACAATGGCTGTTGGGCCCATAGCTTAGGTCGGTGGAGCGTCCGACTGATAATCGGAAGGTCATGCGTTCAAATCGCATTGGGCCCACTCATTGAACTCATCTTCTTGACTGGCATATCGCTTTTGGTATCTTCTGACGTGCCCTTCGTTATTGACGTAAAATCGCATTGGGCTCACCAATCTCTATTCTGACTGTTTGGTCAGGTGTTTTTGAGTTTCTCATTCTATCGGACGAGTGTTTGATTCGTTCGGCCTGCCCGTTCATTCGATGCGGCAGGTCTCTGTCGGACGGAAGACGGTATCGACGGCACGGCTGTATCGAGGCATTGTTCGGCCGCTTGATCAAGTTTAATTGAAGGAATCAAGGTCGGCTGCGATCGCTGCCGAGGCCCGGATTTAATGTCCAAAAGTGAGCATCGTTTCATCAAAGGCCTACGTCTTATGCTTTCTGGGTTCGATGCACATGTTCAGGCATTAATTGAACATGTTCGTAACTTGGTTTATAGTTTTTTAAAGTATTATTTAATAATATCTACTAACATATATAAGTTGACCGCGACAATATCATTATCAAGAAGGGGCGAGGCCCCTCTAGGAGATTGGAAAATGGACTTCTACACAGCAGCAACAATCTGGATCTTCTCAGCGGTCGCCATCCTCGCGCTCAACGTTGTTGACGGACTTGGGCTCGTTGGTAACGCCATCATGGACGCGGCGATTCTCATCGCGGCGGTCGGCTTCGTCGCGTACAAGCGCATGTACGAGAAGATGACCGACTCCGACACCGGATACATCGCCTACTGATCCGGGCGCCTGAGTCGGAAAGCGGGCGGAAGCCCGCACCAAACTTCTTCCTGTTTTTTACCATGACCTGCGGCGGTGCAGATCGGTGCTCTTTTAATTGCCGGTTTATTGGATTACATACTAACGCCTAAACATCAGAAACCGGAGATTTCATCGAGGGGGATACAGTCCAGACGTTGTATCTGATTCATAATTTCAGATACTGGGTGAGCAACTGCTTATATATCGGAAATAATAGAGCCTCCGTTCAGGCTGTCAGAAGCCTGTTCGGAGGAATGAAAATGGAATCTGTTGAACAGAACAACTCCAAGAAGAAACTCATCGTCCCTCTGATCGCGCTGATGCTGTGCGCTGTGGCCGTTATCGGAATCGGATACGGTCTTAACAGCACCTCTACCAACAACGACAACGCGGTGACTGGGAACGCTCTGGTAGTTGACCTTCGCAATACAGACGGGAGCGCATCGCTCGTAGGAAATGGATTTGCCAACGGTGCTGAAATTGGCTTTGTAACTACTCAGACAAATGGAAACACAAAGGTCAGCATCGATGGTGCTAGCGATGTCGCAGTCGGCGACGTTACATACAAGGCAGTTAAGATCGGAGAAGGCAAGCTTAAGGTTAGCGCGAGCAACTCTGGCTCTTCAACCAGTTCTACTGTGAATGTTTCTGTTACTCTCAATAAGACTGCCGGCACCGTGCCCACTGACATGAAGTTCATCCTTGCAGCAGGCAGCACTAACTATGTTATCTCTCTTGGTAATGCACTTGTTGCTGGAACTATCACCCTCACCGGCGAGTCGAGTGATGCATTCCTTAACGGTGAAGAGTCCTTTGTGCTCTATGCTTCCCTCGTGAATGCCGATTACACTAATGCAATTGCAGATTACTCCGGCTTCACTTATTCTATCCTCTTCTCTGTCAGCAACTGATCATTGAACAAGAGGACAAACTCATTACCGCTCCCTTCTGCGGAAGGGAGCAACATTTTATTTTCACTCCTTGACTGTTTAGTTCAATCATGGATTGCGCAAAGTTCGCGGACGGATGCCGAGTATGTGGATATCGGCCTGTATGGTATGTTGGATGCATTCTAATTGGATATCAGAGATTTTCATGATCTGTTCAATATGTAACTGTATCCGATTATGCGTTCAATAATAGTGTGCCAGATATATCGTGTTCGTATACAAATCAAAAATAGCAAATATGCAGTACAGCGAAAGTAACCCAATTTCGGTCCGCGGAGTCTGCAGATTCACGCTAGAATTTTGCTTTCTAGACACCAATGCATATGCGTGGAGAAGATATGCCATGAAACAAACCGTTGTCCATTCAGTTATTGTGTCATGGCCCAGATTGATTCTGGTATTCCTCGTCATAGGCGCGATCCTGTTTGCTTCGGCGATTCCTGCCGCCTCTGCCATAGAATCGCAATCTACCAACACAGGCAATACGATATCATTCAGCAAGTCGTCATCTATAAACTCCTCTGACGATCTCTGCAAGATTCTAAGTGGGTCAAACCCGGACCTTACGTTTACTATCGATACAGACGATTACGGCGACGGTCGCTATGCTGCCTTCGTGACCAACGGCAGCGATGAGAAGAGCATTGTCGGATACAATAAGGATATCAATGTTAAATTGGACGTGCCTGCGGGGTATAAGTTCTTGGTCATGGTGCGCTGCACAAATAACTCAAGCAGCTACGCTATGATATCTATCCTCACTCATGCAATGACTTGATAACAAGGTCATCGTAACAAGGACTTTTGATATGCTGGCTAATCCGAAATGAACGAGGGTTTTTATACAATCATTGTTATCATTCTTAACAATGAGTTACAAGGTCGTCCAGAAGCAGAGCAACGGCAGATACTACCTGTACGAGGTCACGGGAGTCTGGGATCCAGTCAAGAAGAACTCGAAACAGACCAGGACGTATCTGGGCGTGTGCGATGCCGAAGGCAATCTGCTGAAGGAACCGGCCAGGAACAGGACGGTCAGCTGCAGTCCGGTGTACGGGCCGTACCAGCTGTTCGTACAGCTGGCGGAGAGGAGCGGACTCACGTCCGCTCTGGACGACGTGTACGGGGTGAGGGACGGAAGGAGGCTGCTGGCCATGGCCATACTGGGCATCGTGGATCCCGTGACCGTGAACCAGATGGAGAATGCCATAGACGACACCTACCTGCGGGAACTTCTCGGTGTCGACTGGGGTTTCGAACAATCGTCGGTCTGCCGGTTCCTGCAGACCGTGGGCCACGCTTCGGAGCAGAGGGAACTCCTGTTCAACGAACTCGCCCCGAAGAGCGGATGCGTAATCTTCGACATAGTGTGCCTGGGCACGGATTCCGAGGACCTCGAATATGCGGAGGTAGGAAGGAAGACCCACCTCACCGGATCCAGACAGTTCAATCTAGGCATGGTGCATTCGATGGAGGACAACCTCCCGTTCTGCTACCGCACCTATCCGGGTTCGGTGGCGGACGTATCCACACTGGACAACATCGTCTCGGACCTCCGGACCATGGACTGTTCCCCCGTAGAACTGGAGATGGACAGGGGGTTCTTCAGCATAGGCAACGTGCAGATGATGCTGGAACGCGGAATGGGGTTCACCGTGCCGATACCTGCACGTGTCGGCATATCCAAACTGCTGCTGTCGGAGAGCGTCAGGGAGATAGACTCGCCCCTGAACACGGACTATCTGGCACGGTCGGTGGTGAGGGGATACGAGACATTCGTGAGACTTGAGGACGAGGAGCTGGTGAAAGCCTCCGAGGGGGACGCGGGGGCGATCAGGGCGTTGGTGTTCCAGGACGATTCGAAGCGTACAAAGGAGATCGCCACGCTGTATTCGAGGATCGGGGAGCTCGAGAACAGGCTGTCCGGTACGGAATACGACCGTTTCGCCAGGAAGAAGCTCACACGCACGGAACAGCAGACCGCGGATCTGCTGGAATTCGCCGCGGACGGCAACGGGAAGACCGTGGTGACGAGGAAACGCAATGCGATATCCGCCAAGGAGAACGCTTGCGGAAGGTTCGCGGTGATAACGACGTCGGACAAGCATTGGCTGGACCTGTTGATGCAGTACCGTCTCAGGAACGGGGTGGAATATGATTTCTCGCAGCTTCAGTCGGATCTGTTCGTGGGCATAACAGGTAAATCGGACCAGGATTCCGCCGAAGGCGGACTCCTGGTGAACTTCCTGTCACTAAGGCTCAGGCTGACGCTGATAAACCTGCTGAAGGAAAAGGGATTGGCGGGCGATTACTGGGTCCCGGACGTGCTGAACACCCTGAAGAAGCTGAAGATCTCGTGCATCGGCGGGAAATGGAGACTGAACGAGGTCACCAAGGCCCAGAGGGAACTCTTCGAAGCTCTCGGGGTAAAAATCCAATGAACCCCTTGTTATCAAATCGATGCATAAGTGAGGATCTATCGATACAAGCGGTTCTTCCGATAATCCGCCGTCTATAGACCTGAAAGGCGATACCGTATTCCAGTCTCAGACCGGCTACGTTGCATATGTGTACTTCTCAGACAGCACCCAAAGCGCATTGATCTGCACGGCCGAGATCCCAGATACCGCTAGTTGGATCCCGGGTTCCAGTGAGACCGACATCACGATAACGGGCCACAGGGGCTATGCGCTGCTTTGGATCGAGATTCTCGTTTACTCGCCTTCCGCCTGAGTAAATCTGAATTCGAACGCAGCACGCCTCCTCGATGGCTTGTTTTGGTGCTGAGGTCTGCTGGACGGCAGGCAAGGCGTTCTGGTTGTTAGGTATAATCGGCTATGACTCTTTCGCCGATAGGATAGCGACAGATTTGCAAGAGAGACGATCTTATGATTTCATAGTCTGGCTCTTTTGAAAAATCACCGGGCAGGTATCAGATTACATAAAATGGCGGAATCATTCGAAAAAGAATGATTCAAATTCGTTTATTATTCTTTGACTATAAACGCATGTTTAAAAATGATTATTTGTTCAAAAATTAAAATTAATAATGTACAAACATCTATCAGATTGATATTTTAGAATATATCAAAAAAGATAGCAAACATCCAACTCGATCATTATTTCTGCATCAGATGGATAACAAAACGACCTATCTCTTTATTTTGTATAATATTTTCGATTCATTACTATTGTTTTGCAGTACAAAGTACAATAAATTAAGCAACTATTTGCACATAAATGCATAATTATGTTCATATTTTTTGTTTTTCGAATATATCCGCAATCGAAAATATCAACTATAATTGAACGGACCGCGTGCTCTTTATAAATTTCCCCTGCGATTTTTTATTCACAAGGAGGAAAAACAAACAGCGATAATATGACGCAAAAGAACCGTAACATTCAGTTCTCAGCCCTGATCGTTTGCCTTTTGTCCATACTCAGTGCAAGCACCATATTGCTGATCCATTCGGCGGATTCAAGCAGCAGTACCAGCAACAATATGTCATGTTATCTCTCCGATGTTCCTGGAGGAAGTCCGATGCAGGAGGGCGACTTCTCCAGTGAGGCTGCATTCATGTGCGGGTCGGTTCAGATCAACGGCGACATGACCTTTTTCATCGACAGGACAGTGATCGGTCAGGGATACATCAACATATCCGCAGATGACATAGCCGACAGTGCGGCAGAAGTTATTTGGCACATAGATGTTGCATCGGGATTTTCTGATGATATAAACTTCAGTTTGTGGCTGGGACAGCCTTCCGACCCTGTGTCAGTCAGCATAGAAGGGACAGACGGCATATTCTACGTGCCGCTCGAGAACGGGCATTCGTCGCAGCAGATCTTTCTGACCGTAGAGGCCGAAGATCTTCCCGCTCCGTTGACGGAATTATCATACAGTGTGAGCTTCACCCTCGGGTAAGGCATAGGAACCTTGCACATAGGGTGCCGAATGGCATCCTCTGCAGGGTTCGGTGTTATTTCATTCGGACTGTTGACGGAAGTGTGTTCTGTATACCAATATTTTTATTCATTTTTAGAAAGGAGCAAATATAGAGTATATACCGTACTATAACTCAATCAAATGAGCCTTTATCGGAGGTATCTCCGCACCCCCTTACGGGTTGTGGCTGCATCTGAGGAGGACACAATGTATGAGATATTCGTTGAGTAACAGAGCGGGCATTTTACTGTTGTCGCTGTTATCTTTCTGCTCATGCCCTCCCTGATATCTCCTGCCATGGGGCTGGAGTCTACAGTGACGAACACAGGCAACGCAGTTGAGGTTGATGGGTCGTCGATGCTCGCAGACATTCTCACCGCCGAAGAGGAGAAAGATCGGAAATTGACGAATCCGGATCAGTTTACCAGGACATATTTCCAGGGAGAGAGCGTGAGTTCCGGCGGCAATACCTACGCCTCTGTCTATGTGTCCTGCAACGAGACCATGACGACGCTGTCCGGTAAGTCGACGATAGTGGTGCCTATCCCTGCTTCGATAGATTGCTTTGTGATTCATGTGAAAATGGGTAGCGATTCTTCCGTTCTGAATTTCTGGAATGAGTTCATGCAGAAGATGGACACAGGGGTCGTGGATCAGAACGGAAAGCAGATCGATCCGCTTTTGACAATCAGTGCTTCAGATATTATAGACCCTGACCTCGCCACCAGGGGTAAACTGAACACGGATTCAGGGGCATGAGGCGAAAACGAAAAGTGTCCCGGTCCGATGTTCAGCTGTGACACAAAAACTAATCGCGACTGGGACGGAACTTCCCAGTCCTAACGACAATATATCGGTTCCTATCGGTCTCGTGAAAACCGTGGAGCATTATCTCGGTTCTGCAGGCGTTCTGGAGTTCGTGGATACGTTCAAAGGACGCGGGGTCCCCATGAGCAGGATACTGGTGGCGATGTGCACGCACATCCTCATGGGCAGCAATTCAATGAGCAGGTGTTCCGATTGGCTGAAGAACAAGGATGTGCGGAAGGAGCTCGGATTGGATTCGGGTCTATCGCAGAGGACCATCAACCGTGCGATATCGCTGTTGGGGAAACACAGCGACGAGATCATAGTGAAGCTGTGGGAAGGGCTCGATGCAAGATACCATTTCGAGAACACCGATGTGAACATCGACGGTTCAGCGGTAGTGGTCAACGGTCCGGAAGCCGAATTGGGTGCGGTAGGTTATCCCAGGGATTTCAGGGACCAGAGCAGGAAACAGGTGGAGTTCCTGACAGCGGAACTCCAGAAGTCTAAGATCCCTTTCTTCATGAGGGCGTACAAGGGGAACACATCCGATCCCGAGCAGTACAGGGATGCGCTCCCGGACATCTTCTCCATGATACGGGAGGGTTCGTGGATAATCGTGGACAACGGAGGTGCATCGGGGGACATCCTGGATTCCATCGTCGATGCGGGGCATAAATATCTCACGAGGGTGAAGATGAACGTATCCGATGACAAACGGATAAACGATCCCGAATGCGAATGGGAGTATGTGGAGGAAGGGGTGTGTTGTAAGAAACACACCTTCGACTCTTCCGGGAGGACGACGTATCTGTTCTTCTCCTTAGACAATTGGAACCGTTCGTATCATTCCGCATCGAAGAGCTTCGACCGTATGGTGGAGGCGGTGAGGACCTACGAGGACGGGCATTTCAGAAAATCGGATTTCGTAACGGTGAAGAGGAACGTTCTCGCGGATGTGGAGGTGAAGGTGAGCCTTCAGACGAAATTCGCATTCGACGAGAGTGAGAGGGATGGCATAATCCGGGAGATCATGGGCACCCGTGCAGGGATTTTCAAACTGGAATCCTCGGAGCAATTGACACCATTGGAAGCTCTTGAGAAGTACCGCGCGAGGGCCACCGTGGAGCACCTGATCCATTCCCTGAAGAGGGTCACGGGGCTCAAACCTCTGAGGGTGTGGAGCGAACCGTCCATCCGCGGATCCATGATGCTGGCTCTCCTTTCTGAAACAGCGATAGCCATGGCGAGATACGAGATGAAGGGCAGGGAGAGGATAAAGGGCAAACGGGGAAGGAAGAAGACCGTCATCGAGAAACCGAACACCGAATCCATCGTCTGGTCTTTGGGCCATTTGACACTTACGAGGATGATGGAGAACGGGAACAGGAAAGAGGCCGTCTACAGCAATTGGAACCCCGTTTCCAAGGAGATCTTCGGCAATATGCGTGCCGATATCGAGAAGGATCTTGCGATTACGGCCTGAAAACGGTCATCCCGGGCCGAGATCATCGGGTCAACTGGCAGCGTAAGCTATGGAAACCGCCAAGTGGCGAATGGATCGGACTTCGTTCAACAATCACAAAGTGGCGAGGTCAGGATAGACACATACATCTGCATCGACCCAGATACCGGAGCTTTCGTTTTAGAAGACTCTCTGGATGATTGCAAGAAGTGGATAGAGGCGGATGATCTCAAGACGAAAACCGTTTCAGACACTCAATCCTACAAGTGCTTCACTGTCAAGTCAGACGGCGATCCTAAGAATATCTCTGTGCAGGTCATTGCCGTTTTCTGATGGATTCTAGTGATCTCGAATCCCAAACCGGCAGCTGAATCGCATAGGCTGCCGGACAGATTATGCGAGATACAGGAAGATGAAGAGAAGAAAAGTGGTAGACAGCGTGTCTGCTTTCCCGTACACTTGCGCAATACAGTACGCGACAGATACGCGAGAGGGCTTAACTGCCGGGTTCGAGATGGGACCGGGTGAACCCCTCTGCTGTGGCCGTCTGACCAAAACTCTAGATAGAGATTTGATATAAAAAGTTTTAGTTGGCAGCGACTGCCTTCCTGATCTCGCTGTCATCCGGGACCGTCATGTCGTTCGGGAACTCCACCATATTGGGGAACATGTTCCTGAGGCCCCACTCGGCAAGGTCCTTGAGTATGGGCAGCAGGCTGATGCCTCTCTCGGTGAGGGAGTATTCCACGGTCTTCGGCCTCTCGGAGATGACGTTGCGGAAGATGATCCCGTCGTTCTCCATCTCCTTCAGCTGTATAGTGAATATCCTGGGGGAGATCCCGTCTATGGAGTTCATGAGCTGGTTGTACCTCATCGGCTTTCCGGCGCGCCCCAGCTTGCACATGATGACGGTCTTCCACCTGCCTTCGATGACTGACATGGCGGCGTCTATCGCGCAATCATAACGCGGTTCCACGCTCATAATACTCCCTCACGCCTGCCGGCTATTTGACTGTTAGCACTATACTAAATGATAGCGCGGTTCTTCACTTCTTCTGGAAGGACCCGTCCTTCTTGTGGGAGACGACCCTGGACCCTTCGTTGTTGGACTTGAGGGTCTTGACGAACTCTTCCGCTTCCTTCTTGGTGGTGAAGGTCCTGGTGGCCTTCTGGGCGCCCTCGGCCTTGACCTGCCACAGGTTGTCGTCGGTCCTCTTGGTGATGTGCCAGACCTTCTTGGTCTCGGACGCGGCCTTCACGGTCTCCTTCTTGGGGGCGGCCTTCTTAGCCGCAGGCTTGGCCGATTCCTTTTTCGCACTTGCTGTAGCCATGTAGATATGTCCTCCGATCGGTTATGGTCCTGTTTCATCTCTGTTCGAGGATCTTGATCACGTGCCAGCCGAACTCGGTCTTCACGGGACCGACGACATCCCCCTTCTTCGCGGAGAACGCCGCATCCTCGAAAGGCTTGACCATCTGGCCGCGCCTGAACCAGCCGAGGTCGCCTCCCTTCTTCTTGGAAGGGCACACGGAGTACTTCCTGGCGAGTTCGCCGAAATTCTTTCCGGCCTGGACCTGTGCCATCAGATCCTTCGCCTTCGCCTCGTCCTTGACGAGTATATGTGCCGCATGAACCTCTTTGACCATGATACTTGCACCGTGATGCGGATATTAAAGATGTTCCAGCAACGGACGGATTTCCTGTCGTTCCTGCACATAGCGGGCCTCCGGGAGCGGAGGCCCGGCATCTGGCTCAGTCGTCTTCGTTCCACCGGTCCGCGAAGCGTTCCTTTTTCTTCTGCTTCGCGTCGATCTCCCGCTCTCTGGCGATGTCCTCCTCGGTGAACGGCCTGGCCGGCGGAAGCTCCCTCGGGTCCTTCTGTTTCGGGCGCTTCTCGGTGCCGTCCGCATAGCGGATGAAACGGTCCGTAGCGACAGGCTGGGTCTTGTTGACGTAGTCCCAGGGCCACTCCGAGAGCATCTTCCTGCGGATCTCGTTGTTGGCCTCGCGGACCTCGGCATCGGTCCCGAGGACGACCGGCCCCCAGGAGCGCTGCTTCTCGCCGATGGGGTCCCCCTCGAGGAGCCAGATCTCGTTCTTTTCGCTCCCGTTCTCCACGGTGCACTCCGTGTCGGGGCGGAGCTTCAGCCTGGTCTCCCTGATGTAGGATTTCCCGGCCACCGTGACGGGCTTCTCGCAGTAGATGCTGCGCCCAGTGCCGCTGCCGATGGGTTCCAGGCTGAACGACGCTCCCGGCTCGGCGGCGAACCTGGCGATCCTCACATGGTGGGACGGGTCGGCCGCCCAGCTCCCTTTGTTCGGCACCTCGGCGGTCTTCCCGAACATGGAGCCGGCGTAGATCCACGCTTTCCATCCTTCGCCCTCGGCCGTCGGGATGTCCTCCGCCCAGACATCGCTGACCTCTGCGGGGCCCTTCTTCATCCTCAGCGGGAGGTTGATCATGATCTGGGTCACCGAGTGGGGGTTCTTCCTGTCGGCGAAGGCGAGGGGGTACATCTCGTCATGGGCGTACATGCCGCCTGCGGTGATCCACTGCATGTCTCCGTACCCGAACCTGCCCTGGTTGCCCAGGCTGTCGAAGTGGTCGATGTAGCCTTCTGTGCATATCGTGACCGTCTCATATCCCCAGTGCGGGTGGAGCGGGAACCCGGGGGCGACCTTCCCGCGGTACATGCGGTATCCCAGCTCCTTGGTGAAATCGTTCCCGAGCTGGCGCCTCTTTATCTCCTCCAGGGGAGGGGCCTGCTGGCGGTTCCCGGGGGGATAGTCGTCGCTGTGGTGCGACGCGAAGATGAAGGGGTCCTCAGTGTCCCAGTTCATCTCGGCCTTCTGCTCGCGGATGACGGGGCCGCTGCGGGACCTTCCGAATAGACTCATGCGCAGGATATCGCGCAGGCGGTTTATGGTTTATCGTCAGCGTTAATAACGGGGTCCTGATTCATCAGCATATGGAGGAACGGGTTCGCCTCAACAGGTTCATCGCGGAGGCAGGCGTCGCTTCCCGCAGGGAGGCCGACCGCATCATCGATGCGGGCCGCGTCACGGTCAACGGGAGGCCTGCCGAGATGGGGGAGAAGGTCTCCTCCGCGGACGATGTGCGCATCGACGGCAGGAAGATAGCGAAGGAGCGGGGGCCTGCCGTGATCCTCGCGTTCAACAAGCCGAGGGGCCTGGAATGCACCTCGGACCGCGGGAACGAGGGCTCCGTCATAAAGTACATCGGGTACCCCAAGAGGATCTTCACGGTGGGGAGGCTCGACAAGGATTCGGAGGGCCTGCTGCTGCTCACCAACGACGGCGAGCTGGCGAACAGGATCATGCGCTCCAGGTACGGCCATGAGAAGGAGTACGTGGTCACCGTGGACCGCGACATCGTGCCGGAGTTCCTGGAGGGGATGGCCGGGGGCGTCCCGCTCGGGGACGGCGTCATGACCCGCCGCTGCAAGGTATCGGCCGAAGGCCCGAGGGTGCTCAGGATAGTGCTCAGGCAGGGCCTCAACAGGCAGATCAGGAGGATGTGCGCCTATTTCGGATACGGCGTGGTGAGGCTCGTGCGCGTCAGGGTGATGAACATCGAGCTGGGGGATCTGAAGCCCGGGCGGTACCGGGACATCTCCCGGTCCGAGCGCGAGGTCCTCCTGAAGATGCTGGCTGAGAGCCGTCTGGAAGAGAAGGACCGAGGGGGCCGGAGCCCCCTCCGATCACAGGATCATCCTCTCTATAAGGCCCTTGGAGAGCTCCCTCTCCTCCTCGGTGGTCTGGAACGAGCACTTGATCTCGTACTCCTTGTGGGTGCCGAGGCAGTCGGCGGAGGCGGTCAGTATGCCCTCGTCGGACGCCTTGAACCTGACCGATACCTCGGTCCTGCGGTCGACGCCCTCCGGGAGGTTGACCAGGAACTCGCCGACCGGGGTGCTCTCGACGATCTCGGTCCTGTCGGTGCCGGTGTCCGCCAGGTTCTCGTAGATGGAGACCTTGACCACCTTCTGCCCCTCATCGACCGGGTAATAGATCTTCGTCTTGCTGATCGGCAGGACCTCGTTCCTGAAGATCAGGTTGGAGATGTACTCGTTCTTCTTCTCGTCGGTGACCCTGATGCCGAACGTCTTGGAGAGGACGTTGTGGACGATGATCCTGTTGGCGTCCTTCGCGACGGGCTCGGGCTCCTCGATGACCTCGATGCCGCTCTCCCTGACCGTCTGGGGCTCGGAACGGCTGACAGGGGGCACCTCCGCGGCGGACGGGGCCGGCGCGGGAACGGGGATGATCTCAGGTTCGGGGGCATCGAAGCAGTAGCTGCTGAACAGCGCCGCGCCCTTGGCGATGGACTGGTCCGGATCGAAGACCTGGATGCTGTTGTTCGGGAAGGCCTCGGAGAGGGCCGCTTTGACCTGCGGCATCTTGGATGACCCGCCCACGAGCAGGAACGCGTCGATCGTTGCCGGGTCGATGTTCTTCGTCTCCAGGGCGCGTTTCACGATATCGACGGTGGTCGTTATGAGGGGGCGGGTAGCGTCCTCGAACTCCTTCCTGGTGACTGAATACGAGCCGCGCCGGCCGTCTTCCATATTGAACGTGCCGCGGACGGAGACGTTGGTGGACAGTTTCTTCTTGTGCCTCTCGGCATCGTACAGGAGCCTGCCGGAATCTTTCGGATTGATCGAGAGCTCGTCGGCGCTGAGGCCGTAGGATGATGCGATCTTCTTGGTGATCAGATTATAGAGCTCCTCATCCCACATCATGCCCCCGAGCCTCATCTCCCCGTCGGTGGCCACGGCCGTGAACCGGTTGCCCTCGATGTCGAGGACGGTGACATCGAACGTGCCTCCGCCGAGGTCGTAAACCAGGACCCTCCTCTTCCCGTCGCCTTCATGGCCGAAGCCGAACGAGATGGCGGCCGCCGTAGGCTCGTTCAGGATCTTGACATCCTCGAGCCCTGCCTCGAGCCCCGCCTCCTTGGTGGCGTCCCTCTCCCTCTGCCCGAAGTACGCGGGGCAGGTGATGACCGCCCGCGTTACATGGGTGGCCTGCAGCTCATTTATGTCCTCGAGGAGCCTTTTCAGGATGACTGTGGAGATGTTGACAGGGGTGTAGTCCTTACCGTCGACGGAGAACTTCCAATCGGTCCCCATGTGGCTCTTGACCCACCGGGCCGCCCTTTCCGGATCGAAGGCGACCGATTCATCCACGGCCGTCTCCCCGATCAGCACGTCGCCGTCCTCCCTGAAGTAGACCACCGACGGCGTGGTATCGCCGCCGTAAAGGTTCTTGCATACCTCAGGTTTCCCTTCGTTGTTCAGATATGCGATGCACGAATATGTTGTCCCCAGGTCGATACCGACCTTCAAGCTGCTGTTATCCATCCCTTCTCACCTGTGCTGTACTTGTGCTGTATCGATGATAGTGCTGTATGAACCGTGCGGGCTCAGCCTCGCTGGCCCGCTTTCTTGTAAACAGTGACCCTCTCTTTAACGACCGCGCGGCCGCTGTACTCGTAACCATCGGACAGCCTCTCGGCCACTTTCCCGGAGAGCCCCGGGTCGTCCGTCGGAACGGTGTCGGCGATCCTCTGATGCACGGTGTCCACCCTGTCCCCGTCCTTGCCGTAGGGGCCGATGACGACGCCGGCATCGGTGAGCATGTTCTCCAGGTCGATCTCGTAGGTCTCGAAGGAGTCGAGGATGTCGTCGATGGAGAGGTTGTCCTTGTTGCGCTCCATGTTCGCAAGCATCTCCTTGATGTCCTCCCTCATCTGGCACATATTGTAGAGGAGCAGCATGAACTTGCTGTCGGCCAGCTCCCCCTCCCTGCGCGAGACCAGTTTGGAATAAGCCTCGAACTGCTCCCTCGAGGTGACGTAGGGCTCCCCGGCGCCGGTGCCGCCCTGGGCCGGCTGCACCGGCCTGCTCTCCAGGGCCCTGACCCTCTCCACCAGGTCGGCGGACATGAAGTAGATGTCCTGGATCCTGCGCTCGGTCTCGGAGCTCGTCCCGCGGCCGCCGGATGCGGAGATCTCCGCCAGGATCCTGTCGAACTTCTCGTCCACCATCTTGACGGTCACCCTGGACGAGGCCGTCTTCTTGGTCCCGTCCGCCGCCTTCTTCCTGGTCTTCGCCGGTTTGTCAGCTGACTTAGCAAGCTCGATCTCGTTGTTTCCTTCTGTCATGATTCAGATCCTCCCTCCGCAGGCCGTGAAGAGCCAGATGAACGGGTCCTCGGCCCTGAAAGGCTTTACGTCCTTAATTGTCCCGCTCCCGGACGGCTCCGATCCGAGCGCCGAGACGGCGAAATACTCGTGTTTCCTGAAGCCGCTGACGGCGGAGATGAACCTCTGGGAGGCGTTCCTCCTGAAGTACTCCTCCACCTCGGTCCCGGCCTCCGCCAGGCAGACCGGGTCGGCGCGCCCCCTGACGCGCGCCACCCTCAGGGACGATTCGGGGCCGATGAAGAGGTCCTTCCTCTCCCCTTCCCTCGGGTCGCGCATGATCAGGTCGGCCTTGGACAGCGCCACCGCCAGCGGCTTGTCTATCTTCTCCCTGGACCTCAGCGGGCGCCCGCGGACCAGCTCGATGATGTATGTGAGCGTGTCGGCGGCGTCCTCGCTGTCCGGCTCCATGCCCAGGGCCTCGGCCACCGGCGGCATCTGCAGCGGGTCCACCAGCAGCAGTATGCCGCTGGCGTTCCTTATGGCCGCCAGGAGGTCCGGGTCGATCTTGCCGCGGCGGGCGTCCATGTCGTACCCGGAGGTGTCGAAGAACGCCACCGTGTACGTCCTGCCGCCGTCGGCCGTCGGGAAGGTGAGGTAATAGACCAGCGATTCATGGCCGCCCCTGTCCTCCTCATAGGGGAGGGTGGGATCGATCGTCCTGTTCTCCACGAACAGGGGGCGGCGGTAGACGTCCTCGTACCTGTTCTCGGTCCTGGCGGTCGCCGGGACGAACTCGGTCCCGAACTCCTCGGAGAACCTCCCGGCCAGGGTGTCGATGAGGGCGGCCATGTAATGGCTCTTCCCGGCCCCGTCCGCGCCGAGGACGACGAAGATCAGGCTCCCGTTCTCCTCCGCCGAGCCGGAGATGGGGTTGTGGCATTCGGGGCACAGGCGGACCTTGGACCTCCTGCCGCAGATCTCGCACCTGCCGTCCGGGGACGACCTTATGATATGGTGCTTGGTCGTCTCCGCGTCCGGGGAGTTCCTGTCCTTGTGCAGGTACCTGGTCCTCTCCAGGTCGATCTCCTCGTTCGGTTTGAACTCGGAGCGGAACTGCCTGCTGCCGGGCATGGCCAGGAACTTCGAGGTGCACAGCGGGTCGGAGCAGACGTAATGGATCCTCCCGAGGTCGATCTCATGGAAGCAGAACGGGCACACATAGGGCCTCTTCTTGTCAGGCATTGCCGGCGGACCTCCCGTACAGAGGATGCACGATCTTATGGTGCCAGTACTCGTCGGTGTCGTAGAAGAACAGCCTCATCCTCTTCAGGTCGGCGTCCTCCTTGGCCGCCTGGAAGCTGATCTCGGCGCGCCCGCGGTCGAGGTTCACCGGGCGTTCGGAGTCCCAGATCATGTCCCCGTCGTCGGACCTCAGGGGGATTCCCTCCTTGGCGAGGACCATGATCACGCGGGGGATGCTGCCGTCGCCGTCCTCCT
Organism: Methanomassiliicoccales archaeon LGM-DZ1; assembly: GCA_030168595.1. Classification (NCBI taxonomy): domain Archaea; kingdom Methanobacteriati; phylum Thermoplasmatota; class Thermoplasmata; order Methanomassiliicoccales; species Methanomassiliicoccales archaeon LGM-DZ1. Next base: position 1,754,742 of record CP115556.1, read on the forward strand.
TCATCGGGCACCTGATGTCCAGGACGATCCGCACCATGCCGTGCCCGCGGTCCTTCTCCGTCCTGACCTTGTACTTTACCTTCACGTCGCGCCCGGAATAGGCCGTGAACATCCTCGGGGCCGACCTGACCTCGTGCCCGTCGATGCGGTAGACCGCGTACATGGACACTTCCATCATCTCGGAGGACCCCATGGACATGGCGATCGCGCCCTCGCGCTCGTATGCGGCGCGGGAGACGCTGATCGGCTCGCTCTCCTCCCCTGTCTCGGCGTCGCGGCAGATCAGGGCGGCGGACTCTGCGTCGTCCGGCCACTCGGCCCTTATGATGCACGCTCCCTCGTCCCCTTTCTTCCTTATGCCGCTGAACGGCCTGAGGTTGACGACCCTCTGCGAGGCCCCGATGACGGCGGTCTCCCCTATGACCGACACGGCGGTGACGAAGTTCACCGCTCCAGGGAGCTCCCCGAATATGCACCCGCCCTCGAACGTGCGCTCCGGGACGATCTTCTCCGCGATGTCCTCGAGGGCCTTCAGCGGCATGATCTCCCCGTACCTCGGGGCGGCGCTGCGGGAGGTGTAGAGCTCCACCGGGACGGAAGATGCCCAGGTGGCCTTGTTGCCGTTCTCGCTGCGCATCCATTCCAGCCCGAGCTCGGACACGGGCGAGGGGTATTCGGGCGATACGGCCTCGATGGTCGTGCCGTAGGAGCGCTCGGTCCTCCCGGCGACATCGTATTCCGCCACGAAGAGGTACTCGTACGTCCTCCCGCCCTTCAGCCCGCGGTCCTCGATGGCGCCCGCCCCTCCGACGAGCTCCTTCTCTCCTGCCGCGCCTTTGAGCTTCCGGAAGACGCGGACGCGGGAGCATCCCGACGGCCGGGAGTAGGTTATCCTCAGGCCGTCCTCGATCGGCTCGGCGGACGCGTCGGTGACCTCGAAGACGACGACGGCGGGGCCGCATATGGTGTAATGTCTCGACAGCACCCCCCAGCGCTTCGAGTAGATCTTGTAGTAGTATTCCGCGCCCGGGCTCACCGCCGAGTCGACGTAGACGCTCCCGGCGATCTCCGACAGGGGGACGGTGTTGGCGTCCACCTCCGGCAGCGTCCCGTTGCCCCTGTAGATGCAGAACGTCATGCCCTCCCTCTCGGCCGGGACGCGGAAGCTGATCCTCACGCGGTCCTCGGCGATCTCGCATTCGCCGCCGTCCGGGCCGTCGGGCGGGAAGTCCTTGAGCCTCCTCACCGCCATGGGGTGGTCGGGGCAGACGTCCGACGCGAGGATGTACGTCTTCATGGCCGCCGCCGGCTCCTCGTTCTGCGCGCGGGTGCAGAGGGCGCTCGCCTCGGCGACCTTCTCGCATGCCTCGTCGTAGTAATCGCCGAGGGTCCCCTCGTCCCTGATGCCCGGGTACTTCCTCTTGGCCCTCTCTATGCCCCTTTTCACAGCGTTGAGGTTGCGGCGCTTGTAGTCCTCCTCGATCCTGGAGACCGTCCTCCGGTAGTCCGCCGAGGCGGCCCCGAGGGAGCTCTCGAGGGAGCCGAGGCTGCAGTGCGGGTAGTCGAGCTTCAGCTTGCTGAACATCTTCTCCGCCGTGGGGATGTTCCCGAGCTCGATCATCTCGGAGATCTCCTTCGCCTCGGCGTTTATCCGGCGGTCCTCGTCGGCGAAGACGCGCCCGCAGCGGGAGCATTTGTTGCCCGCGAGCTCGACGTTCCCGCACTTGGGGCAGATCCTGCGGATCTCACGGCCGCATATGGGGCAGAAGTTGGTGTCCTGGCGCATGTCGATGAGCCCGCCGCAGCCGGGGCAGAACCTGAGCTCCGGCCCGGAGCCCGAGAAGTCCGCCGCATATCCGCGCTCGCAGCAGCGCACCTCGAGCACCCTGATGGCGAGGTCGGTGTCGGCCGCCTCCCCCGCGACGTAATGCGATATCAGCCCGTAGATGAAGTTCCGGTCCATGCGCTGCCACCGGTTGCGGTCCAGGGCCTCCACGGCCGGCTCCATGATCCTCATGGACTCGCCGAAGCGGGTGGCCCTCTCCAGTTTCTCGTCGGGCGATATGACCAGAGCGGTCTTGCGTATGGCCGTCAGGTAGGCGTTCTTCCTCGGGAAGTCCCTCTGGATGTTCCTCATGCGGGCCTTGGCGCTCCCGAAGGCGTTCCTCAGGTCGGCAGGGCTGGAACCGGAGTCGAGCAAGGCGTTCCTGAGGCCCATCTCGGGCATCATGATGAGGGTGTTCACCAGCTCCATCGGCGTGTACAGGCCGAGGTCCCGGAGGGTCTCGTACGCCGAGACGATGTCCGGGTCCTCCAGCTTGGGTATCTCGGCCTCCTTCAGGCCCGAGGCCTGCCTAACTGTGAAGGCGGTGACGTCGTCGCCCCAGTTTATGGCCCTTGTGAGGTCCCCGACCGCCCCCTCCGGGATGTACGTGCTGCCGTCCTTGAGGGTGACGGCGTAGCGCTTGAGCGCCGACGCGTAGGCGGACAGGAGCTTCTTCGCCGACTCGAACTCCCCGTGCCTCAGGGTCTTGTTCATCATGGTCGTGCGGATCGCCGGGAGGTCCTCCAGGTGGTGCGAGGCCTCGACCTCGGTGCGGAAGTTCGGGTGCTCGCAGTCCTTCTTCCATCTGGCGGCCGCGGCGTCGATCCTCTTGGAGATCGATTCGTCGGTGTACTTGTCCTCCTCGAACGGGTTGAGCCCCAGGAGCCTGCAGTAGTTCTCCCTCCGGCCGTCCGTCAGCTCGCCTCCTCGCGCAGCCCGTCGCTGTCGGCCGCCATCTGCGTCGCGATGGTGCTGAACCTGCGCCTCAGGTCCCCGAGGGACGCCAGCTTCTCGGCGTCGGAGAGCGACGCTATCTGCTTCAGGAACGAGAGGTCGGACTCCCCGAACCCGATGGCCAGCACCCTGATGCCGTTGCTCCTGCATTCCTCCGCCTCCTCGACGGCGCGGTCCCTGTGCCCCCATCTCCCGTCGGTAAGGATGATCACGGTCCTGCTGCCCTCGGTGCCGAACAGCATGTCCTCTGCCACCGGCAGGGGGCTGGCATCGGTCCCCCTGCCCAGTTTCCCGATCTTCATGTCGGCGAGCGCGGAGGAGATGGGCGCGGTGTTGGAGGACATCTCGATGTAGGTGCGGACCCTGTCGGCGAAGCCCACCAGCCCGACCCTGGTCCTCGGCCCGGTCACCTTGTTCACGAAGTCCCTGACGGCCTCCTTGACCTCCTGCAGGTTCCCTTCCATGCTGCGGGACAGGTCGATGCAGATGACGATCCCGGAATCGATCGGGACGTCGACGGTGCGGTTCCCGGGGGCCTCGCCCATCCATCCGATCTCGTCGGCGGCGGGAGCGGGCCTGGGGGTGACGACGAGCCTTTTGTCGTTCTGCATGGCCGAGACCTGCACGGTCCCCTCTTTGCTGTAGGAGTACTCGAGGTCTATCACGGCCGAATCGCCGTAGTTCTCGAAGCCGCGGATCTCGTAGCGCGCGGTCACGGCGCAGTCCAGGGGTATGTCGCTTTCCCCCTGCAGGGTGTACACCTCGATGACATCGGTGCGGTTCTTCGGCTCTATCCTGAGCGAGCGCCGGCCGGTGCACGGTATGTTGGAGTAGATGGGGATCACCACGTCGTTCACGTAGCGGTTCCCCTCGGGGTCGGCGGCGAGCACGCCGAGGCTGTGCGAGGTGACCTCGGAGAAGTTGGGGACCGAGCTCCTCGGCCTCTCGGAGTACATATCGGCGAGCACGGCGGCCCCCTTGGCGACCGCGGTCTCCGCGTCCCGGCGGACGACGACCTTCCACGGGCCCATGGAGGCGACGTAGTCCCTGACCATCGGCATGCGCGAGGACCCGCCCACGAGGATGGCGTCGTCTATGTCGGAGGGTTTGAGCCCGAGGTCCTTCAGCAGCTCGTTCACGATGTCGCCGGTCTCCTCCAGCAGCCAGCGGGACTCGGTCTCGAACTCGCTCCTGGTTATGGTGTACCCGGAGCCGTTCTCCCCTCCGCTCTTGCCGAAGCACTCGATGCGGGCGCTGATGCTCTCCTCGTCGGTGAGCATCTTCTTGTAGTCCTCGCAGAGCACGCTGAGCTTCTCCAGCTCCGCCCCGTCGCTGCGCGGGTCCATGTCGAACTGCTGCTGGAACCTGTTGCAGACCATGTTGATGAGGATGTCGTCCCAGTCCTTCCCGCCGAGGGTGTGCATGCCTTTGGTGCCAAGAACGCTGATGTCATCGCCGTCGGCATCGACGACGGAGGCGTCGAAGGTCCCGCCCCCCAGGTCGTAGACCAGCAGGCGCTTCTTGCCCGCATGGTTGTACCCGTAATGGACGGCGGCCGCCGTGGGCTCGTTGACGATCTTCATCACGCTGATCCCGGCGGCGCCCGCCGCGCGGATGGTGGCCCTCCTCTGGATATCGTTGAAGTACGCCGGCACGGTGACGACGGCGCCGGCCACATGGCGCCCGAGGCTCTTCTCGGTGTCCTCGACCAGGCGCCTGAGCAGTATGGCCGAGAGGTCCTCGGCGGTGTACTGCTTCCCCATGTACTCGAAGATCGGGTCCGTCTCCCCCATATGGCGCTTGAAGAACGCAGCCACGGCGCCCCTGCCCTCGGACTGCATCTCCTTGGCGCTGTCGCCGATCGCTGTCTCCCCGCCGTCGAAGCATATCACGCTGGGGGTCATCTCCTTCCCCAGTCCGTTCGGGACGATATCGGCCTTCGAGGTGATGGCGTCGAACACCGCCACCGCGCAGTAAGTTGTGCCGAGATCGATCCCGATGCGCACATCGCCTTTGCCGGCGCTGCCGGAACCCTCTCCCATTGTGCATCCCGAACGGTGATACGGCGGTCCTCTAATTAAATGATTGGAGGCGCGGGGGCTCCCCGCCCCTCCAGGGAGGTCAGGCGGAGGCCGCGGCGCCCCTGCCGCGGGCCTTCTTCCCGAACCCGAGGGCGCGGACGGAGTTGCAGACCGCCAGGATGAGCACGCCCACATCCCCGAAGATGGCCACCCACATCGTGACCAGGTCGGTGGTCGGGGTGAGTATCAGGATGGCGAACTTCACCGCCAGGGCCATGGCGATGTTCTCCGCCACGATCCTCTGGGTCTTCCTCGATATCCTGATCGCCTCGGCGACTTTGGAAGGCCTGTCGTCCATGATGACGGCGTCCGCCGCCTCCACGGCGGAATCCGATCCGATCCCGCCCATGGCGATGCCGGTGTCCGCCCTCGCGAGCGAGGGGGAGTCGTTTATCCCGTCGCCCACGAAGCAGGTCCTGCCGCGGGTCCCGGCCATGACCTCCTCCAGGCGGCGTGTCTTGTCCTGGGGGAGCAGCTCGGCGCTGTACCCGTCCATGCCCAGCTCCACGGCGACATGCTCGGCCGTCCGCTCGCGGTCCCCGGTGAACATGAAGGATTCGATGCCCATCGCGTGCAGCTCGGCCACCGCGGACGCCGCATCCTCCTTGAGGGAGTCAGATATCTCGATGCGCCCGGCGTACTTCCCGTCGATGGCTATGCAGACGTCTGCCCCTCCGGAATCCTGCTCGTCCGGCACGGCGATGCCCTCGGCGGCCATCAGCCCCCTGCTCCCGACGTAGACCGCCCTGCCGTCGACCAGCGCGCTCACGCCCAGCCCGGGCAGGTTCTTGGAGTCGGAGATCCTGGAGGGATCGATGCCGCCCCCGGCGTACGAGACTATCGACCTCCCGATGGGGTGGCTGGAGTAGGACTCGGCGCAGGCGGCGGCGTCCGCGATCTCCTCGGCCGAGAACCCTTCCGCCGGCCTGACGGCGGTCACCCCGAAGACGCCCTCGGTGAGCGTCCCGGTCTTGTCGAACACCGCCCTGTCCGTCTTGGCGAGCATCTCGATGTAGGAGCTGCCCTTGATGAGGATGTTCTCCCTCGAGGCCCGGCCGATACCGCAGAAGTAGGTGAGCGGGACGGAGACCACGAGAGCGCACGGGCAGGAGACCACCAGGAAGATCAGGGCCTTGATGACCCAGCCGGACGGATCGTCGGTGAGGAGGGCCCCGCCGGCGGCGATGGCGAGGGCGCAGCCGACCACGGCAGGGGTGTACCAGCGGGCGAAGCGGGTGATGAACTTCTCCGAGGACGACTTCCTGGCGGACGACTCCTCGATCAGGTTCAGGACCTTGGCCGCCGCCGAGTCCTCGTACCTGCGGACGGTGCGGACGCTGACCGCCGACTCCGTCACGATGTACCCGGAAAGCAGCTCGTCGCCCGGCCCGATGCGTCTGGGTACCGACTCGCCGGTCATGGCCTTGGTGTCCGCGTAGCTCTCCCCTTTGATTACTATGCAGTCTATCGGCACCATTTCTCCGGGGGCGATGATGAGCTCGCTCCCCGGGGCCACCTCCTCCGGGTCCTTCCTTACGGCCTTCCCGTCCTCGACGACCGTCGCGAACGGGGCCTTCAGCGCCATCAGGGCCTTGACGTTGGACCTGCTGCGGCTCACCGCGCGGTCCTCGAAATACTCCCCGATTTGATAGAACGCCATCACAGCGACGGATTCCGTCCAGTAATCCGAATCCGGGTCCAGGCAGCTGACGGCCAGGGCCCCGACGGTAGCGACCGTCATCAGGAACTTCTCGTCCAGGAAGCCTGCTTTCAGGAGGTTCCTGATGCCCCCGATGATGACATCGTACCCGATGACGGCGAGGCCGGCTCCGAATATGATGGCCAGCACAGCGCTGTCGTGGGTCAGGGAGTAATCGTCGATGTACTCGAGCCAGATGCCGAAGGCTATGAACACGGCCGCGGCGGCTATGCGGAGGGGCATCATGCCCTTCCCGCCCTCTTCCTCCTCTTCCTCGGCAGGGCGCTTCCCCGGAACGGTCTCCTTCATGGAGAACTCGTCCTCGGCCCCGCGGGCGGTCTCCTCCACCTTTCCGATGATCATCGGATAATCCTTCTCGAACTCCGGCTTCAGGCGGAGGCGCATCCTCTTCCCGACGAAGTCGATCCTAACGGACTCGACCTCGTCCATGGCGGCGATGGCGTTCTCCACCTTCATGGCGCAGTTGGGGCAATCCACATCGATCACGAACGTGTGCTGGACGGACCCGGTGTTCTCATGCTCGTCCACTGCGGCATGCTCATGATGGGCGCCGCATGAGCATGCACAACTGTCCTCATGCTCATGTCCATGCTCATGTCCATGCCCATCATGCTTTGCGGGCGCGCCTTTCGGGGGAAGCGCAGGGCATTCAGGGTCCGCGCCGTCGTCCTCGATCTCCTTCATGGAGAAGCCGTCGGCGGCATCGACCGCGGTTTCCGCGACCTTCTCCAGAACATCCCCGCCGATGCCGTCGAACTCGCTCCTTAAGGTGACGTACATCCTTCTGCGTGCGCCGTCGGTCCTGGCATCCTCGACCTCGTCGAGCTCGTTTACCGCGGCCTCGGCCCTGTCCGCGCATTCGGGGCTGCAGGCGCCGATATCGAAAACATGGCGTCTGGCTCTTTCGTCCGCGACCCTTTCGGTAACATCGCTGAGCTTGAAATCGGGCTCGGCAGCGGAGGCGGCCTCGCTCACAGCGGCGAGGACCTCAGGATACCTGCCCCTGATGGAATCGTCCACTTCTATGTGCATCGTCTGGGTCTCGAAATCCACCGAAGCATTCGATATCCCGGAGACCTCGGAAACGGCCTTCTCCACCTTCTCGGCGCAGTGAGGGCAGTCCACCTCGATCTCGAAGATGCGCTCCATCGCTTCTCCTCCTTGATGTGGGCGAGGGCGGTGCTGAGCAGCATCTCGATATGCTCGTCGCAGAGGGAGTAATAGACCTGCTTCCCGCTCCTCCTCGAGGCCACTAAGTCGGCGTCCTTCAGCGTCTTCAGCTGGTGGGAGGCCGCAGACATCGAGATGTTCAGGGATTTGGAGATCCCCCTGACGCACATCTCGCTCTCGTGGAGGGCCCACATGATCCTCACGCGGGTACTGTCCGCGAACACTTTGAAAAGATCGGCAATATCGAAGATCGTGTCGTCGTCCAGCATCCCGCGGCGGATCTTCCCGACGAACTCGTCGGTCTCGCAATCGCAGATTTCGTCGCTCATCGTATCACTTGAATGATTGTTCAATTGTTCAAGTGAACAACCGAAGTGCGATATATACTTTAGCGGAGGAAAAAGCGGGCCAGCGGCCTCATCCGCAGAAAATGCGGATGAGGGAGGTCCGGAATCCAGGGAGGCTGTCTGGGTCACTCGGACAGGGGCGCCTTGTCTCTGGCTTGCTCCAGGGCCTTGATGTCCTTCTTCCTGGAGAACCCGAGGGCGCGGAAGGAGTTGCAGACAGCGATGATCAGCACCCCGACGTCTCCGAAGATGGCCACCCACATGTTGACCAGGTCCGTGGTCGGGGTGAGCGCCAGGATGGTGAACTTGATGAGCAGGGAGACCGCGATGTTCTCCAGGACGATCCTCTGGGTATGCCTCGATATCCTCACCGCGGCCGGGACCTTGGAGGGCCTGTCGTCCATGATGACGGCATCCGCCGCCTCCACGGCGGAATCCGATCCGATCCCGCCCATCGCTATCCCCGCATCGGCGCGGGCGAGCGAGGGCGAATCGTTGATGCCGTCTCCGACGAAGCAGACAGTGCCGTCCGTGTCCTTCATGAGCTCCTCGAGCGCCGAGGTCTTGTCCTGCGGGAGCATGTCCGCCCTATATCCTTCGAGACCCAGTTCCGATGCGAGCCCGGAAGCGGCCTTCTCGGAGTCCCCGGTGAACATGTACGACGAGATCCCCATCGAGCGCAGTTCCGAGACTGCCTGCGCCGAATCGGCCTTGATGCGGTCGGAGATGACGATGAGCCCGGCGTAAACGCCGCCGGCCGCCACGAAGACGTTCGTCTTGGATTCGTCCGCGGAAGGAACGGCGATGCCCTCCTGCCTCATCATGGCCGCGTTCCCGGCGGAGATCTTCCTGCCGTCTACAACTGCGGACACTCCCATGCCGGGGACAGCGGAGCCTTCAGTCGCCTCCGGCAGGCCCTCGGCGCCGCCCGCATAGGAGACGATCGACCTGGCGATCGGGTGGTCGGAGAGGCTCTCGGCCGACGCTGCGAGGGAGATGAGCTCCTCGGCGGTGAAACCTTCGGCCGGCCTGACGCTGACGACCTCGAACACGCCCTCGGTGAGCGTCCCGGTCTTGTCGAACACGACCTTCTCCGTCTTGGAGATGGACTCGATGTACGAGCTCCCCTTGAGGAGGATGCCCTCCCTCGAGGCACGGCCTATCCCGCAGTAGTAGGTGAGGGGTATGGAGACGACGAGCGCGCAGGGGCAGGAGACCACGAGGCAGAGCACGGCCCTGTAGACCCAGTCGTCCCAGTTGCCGGGGTCGGCTGCCGAACCGATGACGGCCACCAGCGCTGCCAGGGCGACGACGGCGGGCGTGTACCACTTGGCGAAGCGGGTGATGAACTTCTCGGGCCTCGATTTCCTGGCAGAAGATTCCCCGATGAGTTTCAGGACCCTGGCGGAGGCTGAGTCGCTATAAGCGCAGGAGGTCCTGATCCTGAGCGCGCCGTCGATGCTTATGCATCCCGACAGGACGCTGTCTCCCGGGCCGGCGTGCCTGGGGACCGACTCGCCGGTCATGGCCTTGGAATCTATGTATCCTGAACCGTCGACGATGGTGCCGTCGATGGGAATCATCTCCCCCGGCTTCACGAGGACGGTCTCCCCGATCCCGACGTCCTCGGGGGCGGCCTTGATCACTTCGTCCCCGCGGATGACATTGGCGTAGGGGGCCTTCAGTGCCAGGAGCGCTTTGACGCTGGTGCGGCTGCGCCCCACGGCGGCCCCTTCGAAGACCTCCCCTATCTGATAGAAGGTCATGACGGCCACCGATTCGGTCCAGTAGCCGATGCACAGGGCCGCTAAGGCCGCGATCGACATCAGCATCTTCTCGTCCAGGGACAGGTGCCCGCAGACATTGCGGACGCCCTCGGCGATGACGTCCCAGCCGACGATGAGGAGGCCGATGAGGAATATCACGCGGAGCGCGGCCCCGCTGAGGCCGAAATCATCGACATATTCGGTGTAAAGGCCCAGCGCCACGAAGCACAGCCCGACGGCGATCCTGGCCCCCAGGTGCCCGCTGATGCTCTCTCCGAGCTCTTCCTCCTCGGCATAGCATGAGGAGCAGTACTCTTCCTCCTCGCCCAATGAACTCACAACCTATATCCGAAGGCCGTGTTGTTACGAACACAACCTTTTCGTGTTACGTATTAAGTCATCCCATAAATAACCATTTAATCAATCCATCATGGAACACCTGTCCAACTCCAGCATGTGTGATGCGTTCGGAGCGCCTCGAAAAATACCGTTTTATATACCGGAGCCGCTGATGCGGCCATGGACGCGGAGGAAGCCGGGAAACTGTGCATGCAGGCGGCCTGCATGGCATCCGGGACGGGCTGTCCCAAGGACCCGAAGGGCGCCGCGGCGATCTTCCGCGCTGTTGCGGATTCGGGCCGTGCCGAGGGGTACTTCGGGCTCGCCGAGCTCACGGCCTCCGGGAACGGGGTCCCCCGCGACGAGGATGCGGCAGTGGACCTCTACGAGAAGGCGATGTCCCTCGGGAGCGTGCCGGCCGCCTACCGCCTGGCACATTATTATTGGGAGGGGCCGAGGGAGGACCTTCTCCGCTGCTTCGAGTGCCTGAGGCAATGCTGCGATGCGGGGTTCGCCCCCGCCTACGACGGCATGGGCGACGCCCACTATTACGGACGGGGGACTCCTGCGGACCCGGCGGAGGCCGCCGTATGGTACAGGAAAGGCGCGGATTCCGGGAACGCCGTCTGCTTGTTCAAGCTCGGGTGCATGCATGAATCAGGCATCGGCGTCGGCAAGGACCCGGCCGCGGCGGAGAAGTGCTTCCTGCGCGCCGCCGAGGCCGGCCTCCCCGAGGCGCAGTTCAGGATGGCCGCCCTCGAGTACGACAAGGGGACCCCGGAAGGGAAGAAGGCCGCCGCGGGATGGTACAGGGCGTGCTCGGGGGAATACTCGGTCGCCGAGTTCAACCTGGCCTGCATGATGCTGTCCGGCGAGGGGACCGATAAGGACTCGGCCGGAGCTTACAGGATCTTCCTCGGCCTTGCCGGGAAGGGAGATGCCGATGCGATGTTCCAGGCGGGCAGAATGCTCATCGACGGGGTCGGCGTGGAGCAGAACGCCGAAGAGGGTTTCCGCTGGATGGGGAAGGCCGCCCGCGCGGGGAGCCCGGAGGCCAAGCAGCTCGTCGAAGGGCTGAGGAGGGCCCAGAACGCCCAGCTGATCCACATCGACGGGGATAAAACAGATAACGGGAGAAGGTGACGGCCGCCCTCATCTCCTCTCCGGAGGCTTCCCTCCGTAGATTCCGTCCTTTCTGACGGTGGCATGCTCGTTCCCGGAGCGTGGCCTCTCCTTCGGGGCGTTGTTCTTGGGCGTGCGGAGCTGGCGCCAGGTCCCTACGGCCGCCAGGATGACGACGGCGAGGACGACCGCGAGCATCTCAGCGGTTGCACTGTTCATGCAGACGGATTCCGACGACCCGCGATAAAAGAATTGCGGCGGTGCCGCCGCATAAGTTGTTTGCAGGGCCGTTCCCGGCCCCGCGGGGTTTCAGCGTTCCTTCCTGACCGAGGCGTGGGGCCTGTCCTTCAGGGACGTCTTGTCCCCTCCGCAGCAGTCCTTCCTCCCGAACATGGTCCTGTAGCTGTACACCAGGGCTATGACGATGAGGAGGATGACGATCACGCTCACGATTATCGTTCCGTTGCTCATTGCTTTCTGTCCTCCAGTCTGCAGTTGATGGGGTTCCTGCACTTCGCGCAGTCGCCGCAGCATCCGTGCTTCAGGTCCTTCTTCGCCATGAGGTAGGTGCGGACCGACAGCCACGCCACCAGGGCGATGACGAAGACCAGGACCACTGCGGTGCCTGCGGTCATGCGGCATCGCCTTCCTTGCGCTCCAGGCTCTCGGCCCTCCTCTTGATGGCCCCGACCGGGTCCTTGGCGAACAGGAAGTAGCCGATCGCGATGATGACCAGGATGGCCACAATTATGCCCGCATGCACCTCGCCTCCGAACAGTTCCAGGAACTGGTAGGTGACGATGGACAGCCCCCAGGCGAGTATGCACTGGTAGGCGACCGCGTAGCCGGTGTCCTTCCAGGTTCCGAGCTCCCTGTGCATGGCACCGATGGCCGCGAAGCAGGGCGCGCAGATGCAGTTGAACACGAGGAACGCCATCGCGGTGTTCGACGAGCAGTAGGCCGCCAGGGCGTCCGCGGTGATGAACCCCTCTGCATCCCCGGGGTCCCCGAGCAGGACAGCGAGGGTTCCGAGCAGGTTCTCCTTGGCCAGCAGGCCGGTGATCGAAGCGACGGTGATCTCCCAGTGGTCGCCGAACCCGCTCCATGCGAAGATCGGGTTGAGCGCGTGGCCGATGTCGGACAGCGCGGACCCCTCGGTGGTGTTGCTGCCGAGGTAGCTGAGGCCCCAGTCGTAGGAGCTGAGAGCCCAGATGAGCACGGCGGACAGCAGGATGAGGGTACCGGCCTTCCTGACGAACGCCCAGGACTTCTGGGCGGTGTCGAGGAGGACGTTGCGGCAGGTGGGGATGTGGTACACGGGGAGCTCCATCACGAAGGGGGACGGCTTTCCGGTGAGCCCGCTGAACTTCTTCAGGATGACGCCGGACATGAGGATCACGATGATGCCGAGCAGGTACATCGCGAGGGCGACGATGGCCGAATCGTGGAAGAAGGCGGCGGCGACGCAGGTGATGATGGGCAGCTTGGCGCTGCAGGGCATGAACGTGGTGGTCATGGCCGAGATGCGCCTGTTCTGCTCATCCTCGATGGTCCTTGTCCCCATGATCCCGGGGACACCGCATCCGACTCCGATGACCATGGGGATGACGTTCTTCCCGGAGAGCCCGAAGTGGTAGAACACGCGGTCGAGCATGTACGCGACGCGCGCCATGTATCCGCACTCCTCGAGTATGGCCAGGCACAGGAACAGAACGATGATCTGCGGCAGGAAGCCGATGACGGCCATCACTCCCGAGATGATACCGTCGACGACCAGGCCGCTGAGCGGATCGGCGACCTCGTTGTCCTCGCACCATGTCGAGACCGCGTCTGAGAGGTCTGCGGTGAGGGTGTCGTTGATCCAGTCGGTCCCCATCGTGCCGATGGTCTGTATCGACACGAAGTAGACGAGGTACATGACGACGATGAAGATGGGTATCGCGGCCCACTTGTTCAGCAGGACATTGTCGATCTTGTCCGATTTCTTGGACTCAGTCTCCTTGCCGGTGTCGTAGAAGGTGATGACCTG